>PBNY01000083.1 GCA_002723385.1 Oceanospirillaceae bacterium
GATTAGGATTCACGGAACGGCAGTAATCGGTTTTGTTTGGGTTTTGGCGAATGCAAATTTAACCGGTTTTACTGCCGTTCTCATTTTCCACGCTTAAATGCGATGAACCTTTTTTGACATCGCCCGAGTTGGCCAGACGCTTCTCTTCTTCCTTTATGGCATTCCAGTTTGCACTGATTTTGGCATCGTCCAGCATGTCTTCCGGCGAACGTTCGGCTCTCAGATCGCCACTGGGAAAGACATGAGGGTGGCGACGCACCAGCTTGATCACCAGTTTGTCGATCACACTGGCAACGGAAAAATGACCAGCCTCTTCGCCGAGCTGACCATAAAAGATGACCTGAAACATCAGATCACCCAGTTCCTCTTCCAGATGAGGCCAGTCTTCTCGCTCGATGGCATCCGCGACTTCATAGGCCTCTTCCAGCGTGTGCGGCAGAATGCTGGCAAAGTCCTGTTTTAAATCCCACGGGCAACCGGTGTCCGGATTTCGCAATCGCTGCATCAAGTACAACAAGTCGGTGAGTTGATACATTTATTGGCTTCCTTCTGAGCGAATGCGACGCGCTGAGATGACATTGGGTAACTGCTCGACCTTGTTGATCAGCGATGAAAGGTTTGCGAGGCTTTCGATTTCCACCGTCAACTGCATGCTGGCGGTATTGTCACCGCGGTTGGACTGGGTATTAACACCGATCACGTTCACTTTCTCGTCCGCCATTACCATACTGACATCTCGCAACAGACCGGTTCGGTCGTAAGCCAGAATCGAGACTTCTACCGGATAGGTCTGGCTCGGTTCCATGCCCCAGCTCACCTGCAAGACCCGATTCGGCTCAATAGCCTCCATATGCAACAAGTTTGGACAATCGCTGCGGTGCACAATGACACCACGCCCCTGCGATACAAAACCGCTGATCTGATCTCCCGGCAGAGGCTGACAGCAATTGGCCATCTGGGTCATCAGATTACCGACCCCCTCAATGAAGATATCGTCCTTGCCCAGCTCGCTGCGTGGCGTACTGGGCGAGCGCATCAGCGGCAACTCTTGCTGCCGGGACAGCTCATCTGTCTGTCGCAGCAGACCATGAACCACCTGGCCAACACGGACATCGCCAGCGCCAACAGCGGCAAACAGATCGTTGGTGGATTTCAGATTCAGTCCTTCGGCCACTTCCTGCAGCGGTTTCTGGGACAGATCGAGACGATCCAGCTCTCTGAGTACCATCTGACGTCCCTCCGCCAGATTCTGATCCCGCGCCTGACGCTTGAACCACTGAGCCACCTTGGCTCTGGCCCGACTGGTATTGAGGTAACCGGAATCAGGATAAAGCCAGTCACGACTTGGATGGGCATCCGGGTGAGTCAGAATTTCAACCTGATCACCGTTAGAGAGAATATTTCGCAGGGTTCCCATGCGACCGTTGATTTTGGCACCACGACAGTGATGGCCAATTTCGGTATGCACGCGATAGGCAAAGTCGAGCGCGGTCGAGTCCGGTGGCAAATCAACCACATGACCATCGGGCGTGAAGACATAAATCCGATCCGGATTAATGTCGGCTCGCAGTTCGTGCGCCAAATCTGGCAGGTCATCAATTTCTTCATGCCATTCAAGCACCTGACGCAACCAGGAAATCTTTTGCTCGTAGCCCTGATCCTTGCTGCTGGTGTCGGTGCCCTTGTAAAGCCAGTGAGCACAAACCCCCAGCTCAGCATCTTCATGCATGGCATTGGTGCGAATTTGCACCTCAATCACTTTGCCTTCCGGGCCAACCACGGCGGTATGCAAAGATCGGTAACCATTTTCCTTCGGGTTGGCGATGTAATCATCGAACTCGCCACTGATGGGGCGCCACAATACGTGCACAGTCCCCATGGCCCGATAACAATCCGGCACACTGTCGACCAGAATTCGCAGTGCCCGAATGTCATAAATCTGGGAGAAATCCAGATTTTTGCGGCTCATTTTCCGCCAGATACTGTAGATGTGCTTGGCTCTGCCGTAGACATCACAACGCACGCCGGTTGCCTGCAGTTCGTCTTTGAGGCGGTAGACCACAGTGTCGATGTATTTCTGACGATCCAGACGTTTTTCGTCCAGCAAGGAAGCGATTTTCTTGTAGGAATCCGGCTCCATATAGCGGAATGCCAGATCTTCCAGTTCCCATTTGAGGTGGCCGATACCGAGGCGATGTGCCAACGGTGCGTAGATATGAAACACTTCTTCCGCCACTTTTCGACGCTTGTCTGGCGGACTGTCCTTGGCGGCCCGAATGGCAGACGTTCGCTCGGCCAGTTTGATTAACGCAACCCGAACGTCGTCAATCATCGCCACCAGCATCTTGCGCAGGTTTTCGACCTGGTCTTCGCGGCGTCCGAGAGCCGGTTCACCGGAGGCATTCTGGATCGCACTGATGGCCGCCATGCGCATAACACCTTCGATCAACTTGGCGACCGTGGTGCCGAAATCACGTTCGACCTTTTGCAGTGACATCCGCCCTTCACGCACAGCACGGTAGAGCACAGCGGCGATAATGGATTCCGTGTCCAGCCTCAAATCCATCAAAATCTGAGCCATTTCCAGACCCATCTGGACGCTGTCGACGGACCAGTAGGTCTGATTGACGATGGCTTCATCGGACAATTGCTTGGCAACCAGCAAGGCGCCCTTCAGAGCTTCCGGGTCGCGCAGGTCGTACACCTGTTCGACGCTTTCCAGCCAACGATCGACATCCAGAGAACCGTCATGCCACAGCGGATGTTCCTGGCGAACCTTAACCACGACGCTTCTCCGGTCGGGAAAGCAATACCATGGTTTCTACGTGATGCGTCTGGGGAAACATATCCATCATTCCTGCCTGTTCAATGAAATAACCGCCGTCAACCAATGTCCGAAGATCTCGGGCCAATGTCGCCGGATCACAGGAAACGTAAAGTACCCGCTTGACCTGGCGTGTGATCAAATGCTTGACCACCTCAGCAGCTCCGGCTCTGGGCGGATCCAGCAATACGACATCCGGATCAGGTAACGCAGACAGAGCATCTGCGTCCGACAAGTCCGTCCGAATCGCCTGCAAAGGCAATGCCAGTGATTCAGCCTGACGCTTGAGACTGGCCACCATACTGTGCTGACCTTCTATCGCAATCACACGGCGAGTCCGCGTGGCCAGAGGCATACTGAAATTGCCGTGTCCCGCAAACAAGTCCCAGACAACGGAATCGCTGTCGGGTTTCAACCATTCCAGTGCTTGCGTCACCATGGCCCGATTCACGGCACCGTTGATTTGAAAAAAGTCACTCAGTTGAATCTGCAAAGGCATATCCAGCACGTGATGGTGCAGAGGTTCGGCGTCTTCCGGGTACAGAAGCCTGTCTTGCGGTTCTTTTCCTTCGCGAACCCAGAGCTGCAATCTAACACCCGATTCAGAATCAAGTTCAGCGACCCAGTCTATCAGACAACGAGCGTCAGTTTCTGACAAGGCAGACAAGGAACGAAGCACCAGGGCCATGCCGTTATCCGCTGACACAACTTCGACCTGGGTCAATTTCGAACGACTGTCCAGTCGAGATATCAGTTCGCGCCACTGTTTCCAGTCCAGCACGTCCAGCTCAGGCAAAACCGGGCATCGATCAATGTTGGTCAAGTGTTCACTGCGACCTTCTCGAAATCCAACGTAGATCTCATCTTTATCCTTGCTGTAACGAATGCCCAGGCGGGCCTTGCGCCGGTAATGCCAGGGATGATCGGTCAGAGCGCTTTTCCAGACAGGTACTTCAAGCTTCTGGCGGTAGAACTCGCGTTCTATGCGTTGCTGTTTGAATTCAACCTGTGCAGGGTACTCAAGATGCTGCAGATCACATCCACCACAGCGACGGTAATGAGGACAAGCGGGGTCTGTACGCTGGGGAGATGCTTCATCAACAGAGATCAGTCGTGTCTGCCAGACTTTTTTGCGACGCCCTTCCAGCGCCACAGTCACCTTCTCCCCATGCAAGGACCCGGGCACGAAGTAGACATCCCGTCCCAATCGACCAATGCCTTGCCCTTCGGATGTCATGCCATCAATCTGCAGTTGCAGGGTTCGGTTCGACACGTAAGCTTCCTCCACCAATGAATATCGTCAGGCCGTCGGCCCGGGGGAAAATACCTGCTTCCGTAATACCGGATGGTCGTTGTTACTCGTGTGCTGCGTACACCCCGGACGACAAATAGCGGTCTCCCCGGTCACACACGATGGCGACGATTGTTGCGTTTTCAAGGGAAGAGGCCAATTCAAGCGCCGCAGACACCGAACCACCAGAGGACACTCCGCAGAAGATCCCCTCCTGACGGGCCAGTTCTCGCATCGTGTCTTCAGCCTGTTTTTGGCCAATATCCATGACCTGATCCACGCGCTGGCGATCAAAAATGGTGGGAAGGTATTCTTCAGGCCAACGACGAATCCCCGGAATGGACGCCCCGTCTGCTGGCTGCAGGCCAACGATCTGGACGTCCGGATTCTGCTCCTTCAGGTAGCGCGATGTCCCCATAATGGTGCCAGTTGTGCCCATCGAGCTGACAAAGTGCGTAATACGCCCGGCTGTCTGCTGCCAGATTTCAGGCCCGGTACCGGTGTAATGCGCTTCCGGATTATCGAGGTTGCCGAACTGATTCAGAACCTTGCCTTCACCACGTTCCTGCATAGCCAGTGCCAGATCGCGTGCTCCCTCCATGCCCTCTTGCTGACTGACCAGCACCAGGCGAGCGCCGTAGGCTTCCATCGCCCAACGTCGCTCCATCGTCGCATTGGCAGGCATGATCAGCGTCATGTCATACCCCATCATGGCCGCAGCCATCGCCAGAGCAATGCCTGTGTTACCGCTGGTCGCCTCAATGAGACGATCACCCGGCTTGATATCCCCCCGGGCTTCAGCACGACGAATCATTGACAGTGCAGGCCGATCCTTCACTGAACCAGCCGGGTTATTACCTTCCAGTTTCAGCAATACCTGATTGCCGCGACCATTGGCTCCCATGCGCTGCAACTTGACCAGTGGCGTGTTGCCAACGCAGTCCGCAATGGTGGGATAATCAAAATGCTCCATACAAGCACCCTTCTTAATAACTGAATGGAATACATGGTACGGCTTTCATCTTGTTTTCAACAATATCAATTCGCCATGACGATATTCCACATTCCACGCCGACCAGAAGCAGAATCTTGACAATTCCAGATCGCGACTTCCCTTTCTGCTCAAACTGGCGGATTCCCGCATTTCAAACAAGAGTTCGAATGAAAGCTCATGACTTTCAAGCTTAACAACTGGTTAATTCTCACCCGCTTCAAATTGTTTTTTATATACTCTGTGGTCTTACCAAAGCCGCAAATACCGAATTATGAAGAACTGGAGTCTCAAGCACCGAATTATCATCATGGGCCTGCTGCCGGGGCTGATTGTTGCCGTGGCACTGGGTGGCTATTTTGGTATCCAGCGCTTTCATGATTTGAACGACCTGCTCGATCAACGAGCACTAGCCATGGCCAAGCAGCTGGCCCCGGTGTGTGAATACGGAGTTATGACGGGAAACGTCGGCATCTTGCAAAACATTGCAACCAACATGCTGGAAGAGCGGGATGTCCGGGCCGTCACTATTTACAGCCAGGACATGGAAAAGCTGGCACATGCGGGTCCCATCATGATGGAAGATTACGTCTCCAGTACGGACCTGAACCACGACAAGCTCCATATGATGCACACCAGCGGCTCTGTGCGCGTCCGAACCCCCATCTACGAACAGAATCTGGTGATCGCCGATCAACTATCGGAACAGTTCTTTGCCGAAGTGGATACCACTGGTCGCCTGCTGGGCTTTGCCGAACTGGAACTCTCCAATGCCAACACCCGGCTGGAGCGCTATCAGGATATGGTGTCTTCCATCAGCATCGTGCTGATTGCCCTGTTCGGCTGCTTTATCGTCTCGCTGCGAATCAGCCATCGCTTCACCGGACCCATCAATGACATCCTGGAGGGCCTCAAGGCGCTGGTCGCTGGCAAGTACGAAACCCGCGTCCGTGTCGACGACAGCGGTGAGCTCAGTGACGTTTCAGCACACATCAATTCGGTTGCCACCAATTTCCAGCAACGTCTTGAAGACACCCAGACCAATCTGGAAGAGCGCCTGACCGACCTGCAGGTCAACTCCGATGAGCTTGAAATTCGCAACCACCAGCTGGCCATCGGCAAAAACGAAGCCATCGAAGCGAGCCAGATGAAATCGGTTTTCCTCGCCAACGTGAGCCATGAGCTGCGAACTCCTCTGGGTGGTATCTACAGCTATCTGAAAATTCTCGAACGCAGCAAACTGACTGGCGTGCAGTCTGAACATGTCGCCACCATGCAACAGCAATCCGAAGACCTGCTGCGGATCATCGACGACCTGCTTGACCTGTCCAAGCTGGAAGCCCAGAAGCTGTATCTTGAGCACATCCCGTTTCATCTGCGCGATGTTATTGAAGAAACCGTGATCGCCGCAGCCCCCAATGCCTACAAGAAAGGTGTCGCACTGCACTACACACTGGCGGATGACGTACCGTTGCATCTGCTGGGTGACGGCTTCCGGGTCAAGCAAGTGCTGGGGAACTTGCTCAGTAACGCAGTGAAATTCACTCATGAAGGAGAAATCTGCGTTGACGTGACCCTGGGTAATCTCCGCCCGGAGCAGGCCATTATCCAGTTTTCGGTCACTGACTCCGGCATCGGAATCAGCGAAGAGCAGCAAAAACGTCTGTTCAAACCCTTCGGGCAAGCGGACTCCAGTACCGCACGGCAGTTTGGCGGTACCGGACTGGGGCTGCTGATTTCCAAAGCTCTGGTTGAAAACATGAACGGGGAAATCCGGGTCAAAAGCAACACCGGTCAGGGAGCGTGTTTCCAGTTCAATATCGTTGCGGACCTGGATACCGAATCTCACTCAGCACTGGAAAGCTTCCCGAATTTGTCTCTCGCCATCCTCAGTGCGCCACCATCCATTGTCTCCAACCTCCAGCAACGGTTCGAGGAATGGCAGATTCACCTGACCGTATTCGAAACACTCACGCAGCTGGAGACCGCGCTGGATCAGGGCAACGTCCGCTGTCAGGCCGTACTGGCGTGGACTCGATTTGCCAATCTGAATGAACAGGCAGTCGGCTTACTCACCGAGATGCTGAAACCATACGAGGTTCCGGTGTTGGCCATCACAGACACCATGCAACCCGGACACACCGGTCAACTGATCCGTTTGGGTGCAGCAGACTGTCTTAGCCTGCCAGTGAAAACAGCGCATCTGCATCAATTCGTGCATCGCCATTTCGGGACCGCCCAAAACAGCTGCCCGGTTCCGGTTCGCAGACCAACGCTCACTGAGCGACTCCCCTCTGAAAAACCCATCATTCTGGTGGTTGACGACAATGAACCCAACCTCCGGGTGGCGGCCATGCTGCTGGAGGAACTGGGCCTGTCGCCATTAAAAGCGTCCTCCGGGCAAGAGGCTATCGACTTTGTTCGAAATCAGCCGGTTGACCTGATTTTTATGGATATTCAAATGCCCGGCATGAATGGATTGCAGGCGTCCCAGAAAATCCGTCAGCTTCCGGACAAGGCCGCTCTGCCCATCATCGCACTGACGGCACACGCCATGGCCGATGAGCGCCGCTTGTTATTGCGCGAGGGGATGAACGACTACCAGACCAAACCCATTTCTATCGAACAGCTCGCAGCCTGTGTTCAACAATGGACAGGGTATCGCTATGCCCCCGGGGAGCCGCTTCGCAACGACGAACCGGCACTGCATCGTATGCCGGCTGAATCACCGGAAACGACAGACACAACGCCTCGCAGTTCTGTTGAAAACAACTCACCCGCCGCTGACCAGAACTCCGGTGATGATACTTTCTCCGCCAGCGAAGCACTGACGGTAGCCAATCGAAACCTGTCGATCGCCAAAGATATGATGGAAATGCTGCTAGGTACTCTGGACAAGGAAATTGAAGCAATCAGGGAAGCCTGGGAAATGGAAGAGATGACCAGATTGCAAGAGCTGGTACACAAACTCCATGGCGCGACCAAATACTGTGGTGTTCCTGTACTGCGCAAAAGGCTGGATCAATTTGAATCCGACCTCAAACAGTCCAATAGCGATGGCTATCCACAGCACATGCGTGGGCTACTGACAGAAGTACTGGCGTTGCAGGAATGGGTAGCAACCAACGACTGGCTCCGATTGCTGGAGGTCGAACTTGATTCAGGTGATCAAGGCAAACGCGAGGATCAAACCCGCGTCATCACTGAGGCTTAACAAGGCTCGCTGGCCACCGAGCTGAGCCATTCGCTCGGCGGCCCGATCCTGTACGGAAACAACCGGAGCACCGCGCTTATCCCGCAGCACGGACAACTCCTGGAATCCCACTCCGGCGGCAATACCCGTTCCCAATGCCTTGGCCAGAGCTTCTTTGGCCGCATACTGTTTGGCCAGAAAGTTGAGGCTACAACCGCGCTGTTGCCACAACACCTGTTCATCGACAGTCAGAATACGGTGAGCAAAACGCTCACCATGGCGTTGCCAAACCGCCTCAATTCGCCTGGCTTCAAGCAAATCGGTACCAACACTGACCACACCACCGACTTCGTGAAACGAAGCACTGACCAGTTGTTGCAGGTTATTCAGTGAGTCCGGCAAGTTGCCACTAACCTCGGCACAGCAGCGTGTGCATTTCAGACACCGCCTTGTCCAGCCCCACAAACAGGGCGCGGGCGATGATGCTGTGGCCAATGTTTAGCTCGTTCATATGAGGAATCGCGGCGATAGGCTCAACATTGTGATAGTGCAGTCCATGGCCAGCATTCACAATCAATCCCTGTGCGTGGGCGTAAGATGCAGCGCGGATCAGCCTGGCTAACTCTTCCTTCTGAGTCTTGCCTGTCGTATCGGCATAACGGCCTGTGTGCAATTCAATCACCGGGGCACCGCAACGTACCGCAGCATCAATCTGATCAATCTCGGGGTCAATAAACAAAGAGACTTCAGAGCCCGCCCTGGCCAGACGATCAACAGCGGCACTGATCGTGGTTTCCTGACCGCAAACGTCCAGGCCACCTTCTGTTGTCAGCTCTTCGCGCTTCTCTGGCACCAGACAACAGCACTCAGGTTCAACCTCTTCTGCCAACTGCAACATGGATTCTGTGACAGCCATCTCCAGGTTCATGCGAGTCGACAACGTCTCCTTCAGAACGTAGACATCACGGGTCTGAATATGGCGACGGTCTTCACGAGGATGAATAGTAATGACATCCGCCCCCGCCTGCTCAGCGGCAAAGGCCGCCTGAACCGGGTCTGGATATCGCGTCCCACGAGCCTGACGCAAGGTCGCCACATGATCAATGTTCACACCGAGCAACACGCGGCGGTTATCCATCTTTCTTCCTCCAAGAAAACAATTCCCGGCTCTGCAATGGCCGGTCAAGAATGTGATCTATAGCCTGTCGGAGAATACGTTTCGCACACACCCAGCTTTCGGCACCCGGCTTGCCTGTACCAGACAGGGGTAATAGCCAGTGAGCGGCGTAAGCTCCATCTCTCGAAGGCAGCAGCCCTCGTTCAGGTTCAAAATCGTATCGGGTTTGCGCATTCAGTGGTCGCCCGTCGCAATCGGAAGACCAGCTAAAGCCGTATCCCAATTGCATCAATAGCTGGTACTCGAACGTGCGCAACCAGGGTTCGGGATGCTGACCGCCAGCCAGTGCTTCCAGCGTTCGCTCATAGCGGTCATACACCGCTGGCATGGAATCGCCGGTGTTCAACAAGCGCACCAGAAGTTCGTTCAAATACAGGCTGCACAGCAACGCATCACCATCCAGTTGCGATTGCTTTACACAATTCACGGCATAGATGCGGGGCCAGTCATCGCTGTCGCTCCAGCCAGCTTCATAGATGCTGTTTAGTTCCAGACGTGTTTGCTTCCGATGCGGCGTGACCACAAATTGCTTGCCAGATTGACGAGAAAAAACCGTCAGCAACCAATCGGCTTCGTCGAGAGGCACCCGGTGAAGAACGCATAATCGATGCATTCCGTTTGCCTGTTATTCCTGGTCAGTATATCCGAGGCTACGAAGCGCTCGTTCATCGTCCGACCAGCCCGACTTGACCTTCACCCAGAGATTCAGCATCACCTTGCAATCGAACAAATTTTCCATATCGAGGCGTGCCTCCCGGCCAATCTGCTTGATCCGGTAGCCAGCATCACCAATCACAATGCGTTTCTGGGAAGCGCGTTCGACCAGGATCAGAGCACTGATTTCGGCCAGCTCACCGGTATGAACGAACTCCTCGATTTCCACTGTCATGGCGTACGGCAGTTCGTCCCCCAGCTGACGCATGATCTTCTCCCGCACCAGTTCTGCAGCGAGAAAACGCGAGCTTCGATCCGTAATCTGGTCTTCTGGATAGAAGTACTGGCCTTCAGGCAAATAGCTCTCGATCAGATTTTCCAGACGATCCACGTTCCGACCAGTCTTGGCACTCAGAGGAATGATCTGATCAAACGAATGGCGCTCGGCCAGGCGCTGCAAATAGGGTAACAGGACATCTTTGTCTTTCAGGCTATCGGCTTTATTCACGGCCAAAACAACGGGGGCGCGTTGCTGTGAAACGGCTTCCAGAACTAGGTCGTCTTCTTCAGTCCAGCGCGTCCGATCCACCACCATCACCACCAGATCGACGTCACGTACTGCTGTGGTCGCAGCACGGTTCATATAGCGGTTAATCGCTTTATCCTGAATGCAGTGAATACCCGGCGTATCAACATAAATGACCTGAACGTCATCTTCTGTCTTGATGCCGAGAATCTGATGGCGAGTGGTTTGCGGCTTGCGCGATGTAATGGACAACTTTTGCCCAAGAATCCGGTTCATCAACGTCGACTTGCCGACGTTCGGACGACCTACAATGGCTACAAAGCCGGTTTTGACCGTCATGAGTGATCTCCGTCGTTCAGGCCCAGCTCAGCCAGTACCAGTTCAGCAGCCGCTTGCTCCGCACCGCGACGACTGGTGCCCTTCGCCGTCACCGGTGAACACTCGGGAACCGTGCAGGTCACAGTAAAGCTTTGCTTGTTCGACGGGCCTTCAATGGCGACAACATCGTAGCGCGGCAGGTTCTGGTGACGTCCCTGTTGATATTCCTGCAGACGGGTTTTGGGATCCTTGATCGGATCTTCCAGGGACAGAGAATCCAGTCGGGACTGAAACCAGACCAGAATGCGTTCTCTGGCCGCTTCGAGACCAGCGTCCAGATAAATCGCCCCGATCAGAGCTTCGACGGCATCAGCAAGGATGGATTCGCGGCGATGACCTCCGCTCTTGAGTTCTCCGGAACCCAGCAACAAGAACTCACCCAAATCAAATTCTTTGGCGACATCCGCCAATGTTTCGCCCTTTACCAGTCGAGCGCGCAGACGACTCAACTTGCCTTCACGGGCAGCACCGAATCGGCGAAACAGCTCATCAGCGATAACAAAATTCAGGATCGAGTCACCCAGAAACTCCAGACGCTCATTGTTGTTTCCCCCGCGGCTGCGGTGCGTCAGCGCCAGCGTCGCCAGGGATTCATCATTAAACTGATATCCCAGACGCTGCGATAATTTGAGGAGGGGGTTATTCACTAGTTAAATTCTTCCTCGTGATAAAAACGGCCAACAAGATCAATATTGGCGATAAAGTTACCGCGCGATTCGTATTCCCATTGCAGCAACAAACCACCCGACACCCGTTTTACCGTCATGCCATCCGTTGGAATATTGACATTGTTACTGTCCAAACGGCTCTGGATCATCTGCTTCAATTCTTTCTGACGTGTGCGTGAATTCACTTCGCCCGATTCGCGAATATTCTCGAAAATCGTTTTCACCAGTTTGTCGTCCCAGTACATCGGGCCGACCGCAATTCCGGCTTTCACGATAACGCCCACGATGGTGAGAATCACCAGCACGGTTACAAATGAAACACCTGCCTGCTTTTTCATATTAGTCATCCACTTTGAGAACTGCCAGAAAGGCAGATTGTGGTATTTCGACGCTACCGATTTGTTTCATGCGCTTCTTACCTTCCTTCTGCTTCTGCAACAGTTTTTTCTTACGACTCACGTCACCGCCGTAACATTTGGCTGTCACGTTTTTGCGTAAGGCCTTGACGGTGGTACGAGCAACCACCTGATTCCCCACTGCCGCCTGAATAGCCACATCAAACATTTGACGCGGAATCAGTTCTTTCATTTTTTCAGTCAGGGAAGCACCACGACGGCGAACATTGTCGCGGTGCATAATGACCGCCAGCGCATCAACACGTTCACCGTTCACCAAGACATCCAGTCGAACCAGCGGAGCGGGTTCAAAACGCGAGAAGTTATAGTCGAGCGAGGCGAAACCACGGCTGGCAGACTTCAGGCGGTCGAAGAAGTCCATCACCACCTCGGCCATGGGCAACTCATATTTCAGGGAAACCTGGTTTCCTGTGTACTGCATGTCCAACTGAACACCGCGTTTTTCAATACACAGGGTGATGACGTTACCCAGATACTCTTCCGGCACCAGAATATTGGCTTCGGCGATTGGCTCACGCATTTCCTGAATAGTGCCGGCGTCAGGCAGCTTGGACGGGTTATCAACCTCAATAACCTCGTTTTTGTTGGTCAGCACTTCGTACACAACCGTTGGCGCCGTAGTAATCAGATCGAGATCGTATTCCCGTTCCAAACGCTCCTGAATGATTTCCATGTGCAGCATGCCAAGGAAGCCGCAACGGAAACCAAAGCCCAGGGCGTCGGAGTTTTCCGGTTCGAAAAATAACGAAGCATCGTTCAGGGACAGCTTGTCGAGCGCATCACGGAAGCTCTCGAAATCATCGGAACTGACCGGAAACAGGCCGGCATAAACCTGAGGTTTTACTTTCTGGAAACCCGGCAAGGAATTCGTATCCGGGTGACGGGTACTCACGATGGTATCACCAACTGGCGCACCGTGAATTTCCTTGATACCGGCAACCAGATAGCCAACTTCACCGGTGCGCAGTTCATCTTTCGGATGACGCTTTGGAGTGAAAATACCGACTCCGTCAACACCATGATCACGCCCTGTGCTCTTCATCCGGATCTTGTCACCCTTGCGGATAACGCCATTTTTAACCCGAATCAGAGAAACTACCCCCAGATAGGGGTCGAACCAGGAGTCAATGATCAGAGCCTGCAAGGCGCCATCAATTTCCCCTTCCGGAGGCGGGATGTTGGCCACCAGGTCTTCAAGAACATCTTCAACGTTCAAGCCGCTCTTGGCGCTGCACTGAACCGCATCCATGGCGTCCAGACCAATAATATCCTCAATTTCCTGGGCAACCCGGTCTGGATCAGCCTGGGGCAAATCCATCTTGTTCAATACCGGGCGCACCTCCAGGCCTTGTTCAATGGCGGTGTAGCAGTTGGCTACCGACTGCGCTTCAACACCTTGCGCAGCGTCCACCACCAGCAGTGCCCCTTCACAGGCGGCAAGCGATCTGGATACTTCGTAGCTGAAGTCAACGTGTCCAGGTGTATCAATAAAATTCAGCTGATAGACCTGTCCGTTACGTGCCCTGTAGTCAAGGGTAACGCTCTGGGCCTTAATGGTGATGCCACGCTCACGCTCCAAATCCATGGAGTCGAGAACCTGCTGTTGCATTTCACGATCGGACAACCCGCCACAGGTCTGGATAAACCGATCCGAGAGGGTCGATTTACCGTGGTCGATGTGGGCAATAATGGAGAAATTACGAATGTGGTCCAGGTGGCTCACGAGATCAGTTCCAGGCGATTCAAATGGACAGGGAGTTTACTTGAAAGCGCCAGTGATGGCTATTTGATGACAAAAGCCGTTTGGTGACTGCGATATCGACCCAAACGGCTTTGGAACTGAGAGCCTGTTGTGGAAATGTTACTCAACCCGAAGCGGGATAAACATGGCAACGCCCTGGCGCAAGATACGCATCGGAACCCGACGCTTGGAAGGCAGTTCCTCGACTACACGTTCGAAATCCGCCAGATTACGAACGCTCTGGCCGTGTATGGAAGTGATCACATCCCCAACCTGAACGCCCGAGATCATCGCTGGGCCTTGTTTCACTTCACGAACCACTACACCTTCGTTATTGCCTGAACGTTGATCATCCACAGAAGCAACGGTCACTCCAAGACGCGAGCTATCAACCACCCCCGGCTTTGCCCTGGCAGGCATCACGCCTGCGCTGGAGTCCAGGGTACCAATAGTCACCCTCAGGGTTTTACGCGTGCCGTTACGCATGATCATCACACGAACGCTGCTGCCAGGCTTCACTCGTCCGACATGATGCGGCAGGTCTGATGACATACGAATGTCCTTGCCATCAAAGGTCAGAATCACGTCACCGGTCTGGAAACCGGCTTCTTCGGCAGGACTGTCAGGCAACACCTGGGCAACCAGTGCTCCAGCGGCCTTGCTCAGTCCGAAAGATTCCGCGAGATCTTTATCCACTTCCTGAATCACGACACCCAGCCATCCACGGCTGACCGAACCGGTTTCCTTCAGCTGGTCAACCACCTCCATGGCCACATCGATAGGAATCGCAAATGACACCCCCATGAATCCGCCAGAGCGGGTGTAAATCTGGGAATTGATACCCACCACTTCACCATCGAGATTAAACAGTGGGCCGCCCGAATTTCCCGGATTGATCGCCACATCCGTCTGAATAAAAGGAACGTAGTTTTCATTTGGCAGACTACGTCCTTTCGCACTCACAATACCGGCTGTGACGGAATAATCGAATCCAAACGGAGAACCAATCGCAACCACCCATTCACCAACTTCGAGATCTTCAGACTTGCCCAGATCGACTGTTGGCAGGTCGTCGGCCTCGACTTTCAAAACCGCCAGGTCAGAGCTTTTGTCAGCACCGATCACCTGAGCGTTTAGCTGGCGGCGATCATTCAGGCGCACAATGATTTCATCGGCGTCCTGAATAACGTGATTATTAGTCAGGATGTAGCCATCCTCGGAAACAATAAAACCGGATCCCAATGACGTATGTTCACGAGAGCCACCCTGGCCGTGGCCACCACCAGGCTGCCCGGGAATACCAAAGAAATGACGGAAGATTTCAGGGACGTCTTCGGGCAGGCCGAATTGCTGATAATGGGGATTCGAGCGGCCATGCTGAATGGTACTGATGTTAACCACAGCTGGCGAAGTCTCTTTTACCAAATCCCTGAAATCAGGGAGGCTTGCCAATGCCGTCTGCGCCATGATTACCAAAGGCAAAATAACGGAAGCTCTTAACAAGGAAAGCATACTTAATATCCTGTATTGAGAGTGATCAGATAAGGAATTTATATTCCGGAAACCAGAGTTAGAAATGCACTGACACCCAGTGAGTGCCCACATACTTCGTATGACTATTTTCCATTTTCACAGTTCCTGTTTGAATCATTATCAACGTAAAAATTCACAGGAATATTGTTCGAAAATTACAGTAAGACAGGTGCAGACAAGTGATGGAACAACCGAATCACTTGTCCGACAGCTCGGAAAAACAGCCTGGAACTGATGAAGAATCAATGGGTGGTATCAAGCGTGGCTGCCACTGTTCCTGATAGCGTTCAGACAAGCCACGAGCAACGGCAAAACCGACAGCCAATCCAGCACTCGCGCCCAGAAATATCTGCCAGTCTGGCATATCAAAACGACTGGCAATCACGGCTCCAAGAGCCAAACCAAGCAGTGGGATACCATATAGGACCAGCGCGCTCATGGCGACGGCACCATCGGGAAGTTCAACCGATACTTCCTCCCCAACGCTGAACTTTTGACTGGTTTCAACCCAGAGAGTGACAGGACGACCCAACTTCTTGAGGCTTTGTTGACCACAACCGGACTTTGCCTGACAAGATTCACAAGCAGAAGCCTGGACACCCTCCACCCAAATGCCACCAGCCGCGAGTTCTTTAACAACGACCTGTTCCCTCATTGGACACCTGCTGAAGACGGCGCTTTTTCGGGGGTCTTTTTTACAGATCCAGCAATTTTACGAGCAGTTTTCAGCGGTAACTCTCCCACCAAGGTGATGCGGAACAGCTTGCCACCGTTAACACGATTCATCACAACGGCTGAAGTCGCGCCCCAGCGATTGGTCATGTCTGGCATCGGCTTGTCAGTCGCCGACTCCACGAACACAGAAAAAGCTGACAACCCATCGGAATACATCATCGAAGACCGGCCCATTGCGTGCTTTTGGGCTGTTCGCTGGAATCCCTCTGGAATCCACTTCGGCAACCAACTCAACGCCTCCGAGCTTACAGACGATTCCAGTGGCGGCGCCACGCGGTGCCCGCGACCGGAAGCATCAAATTCGGAAAATGGCAATCGAGTTCCGATGCTGATGCTGGCGAACTGATAACGCTCCAGTACCTTGTCACGCTCACCAAGCAGGTCGGAGCGCAGCAATAAACCGCTTTCGGCATCCAACCACAACTTGTGTCCATAACGATGGCGATCTTTGGGGACGACCAGAACTTCCTGGGTCATTCGGCCTGCTACGCGAGATTGTCCGGCGAGTGACAGCGAATAGTGTTTTTGGATTTGAGCGATGTTGTCGCGAAGATTATTGGCAATATTGCCAACAGCGGTTTCATGATATCGAACAGCGTGGTCACCAGGATGAGTATGAATGGTTTCTTGACCAATCCGGATAACCTCTCGGGGGTCACCAGTCAGGTGCACAATCTTTTCATACTCAATACCCTCGACCACCATATGCCCGATGGACAGGGTTTGCCACGCCATGGAGTTACCAAATACCAATACGCCTTGATAATCGGTTTCTTTTACAGCATGGGACATTTTATCGAGCCAGGATGCAGCATTGTTTTCTGCCCGGGCCAACGAAGTCACAAACCAGGTTGAAAAAAGCAAAGCCACCAGCAGGCTTTGCTTTCTGGACATCCTGTTAGCCAAGGTTACTGACCACATTATTGCTGTTCGTCAGCATCAAAATTGGACACGCGTGCAAAGGGCATCAGGCCACGGCCGGTATTCAAAGCAGCGTGTTCACTGTGCTGCATCACGTAAGCGCGCAGTTTGTCCTGGGCCTCACGCAACTCGGCTTCGGACAGTTCAGGTTCACCCGCTGACGGAATCGGAGAATACGGCAATTGCTCAGAGGTGACAGAAACCAGCTGGCTCCCAGGTTGAGACAGGGTTGATAAAACAGGCGCCGTAGACTGGGGATTAACCGCAGAAGCTCCCGCCGCAGCCACACTTGGCGAGGTCACAGCACCAGTCACTTCCGGGGCATCCGTCAAGCGGGCACCGAGCAATACCGCCAGGGTCACAGAAGCAGCAACGGCTCCTGAAGTCACCCAACTGAAACGATTCGACTTCTGGTCGTTCGCATCAGGAGTCGCATTTGTTTCTGCACTCATACTCTGATGATTGTGAGACTCCTCTGACACAGACGCTGGCACCTCATCCATTGGTACACCATCCAGAGCTTGCATGATGCCTCTGGACAGGTCGGTCGTGGATGCTGGTTCACCGCGCATTACAGAGCCAATTAACTGGTAACGGCCCCATTGTTCCCGAAGGTTGTCATCATGTTCCGACTGATTAAGAACCCTGCGAATTTCCAGCTCATCAGCTTCACCATCGACCAGTGCGGACAGGGATTCTTTCATGCGATCATTCATTATATCTACCTTCTACATCATCACGCGGAGGCACTCAGAAGAGGCTGCATTTTCTTTTCAATCGCTTCCCTGGCTCGGAAGATTCGTGAGCGTACAGTACCAATTGGACAGCTCATCACTTCCGCAATTTCTTCATAACTCAGACCATCCATTTCCCGAAGTGTAATCGCCATACGCAGATCTTCAGGCAGAGCGGCAATGGCGTCAAAAACAACTTTCTGCAACTGATCCCGCTGCAGCAGTCCGTCTGGCGTGTCAGAGTCTTTCATCGGGCTGACATCACCGAAGTATTCGGCATCTTCCGGATCAATGTCGTGGGTCGGTGTCTTGCGTCCACGGCTGACCAGGTGATTTTTGGCTGTATTCACCGCAATTCGGTACAGCCAGGTATAAAAGGCGCTGTCACCACGGAAGTTAGGCAATGCACGATATGCCTTGATGAAGGCTTCCTGGGTAACGTCCTGTGCTTCGGCGTGATCTGAAACAAAACGCCCCACCAGAGATAAAATGCGGTGCTGATATTTAACCACCAACAAATCGAAAGCACGGCGGTCGCCCTTCTGGACTCTTGCCACCAGCTGTCGGTCGGTTTGTTGATGATCGGTCATGTTCTGTTCCGAAGCCCTTGTCGGCTGTTTCTTCAATACGGCTGATGTCACTTTGGCCTCTCCATCGTGGCTGTTCACGATAGAGTCATGCCAAATCCGATAAGTTCCCTAACGAACCCTATACCAAGGTGTCATTTATTGCGTTGCTGGCAGAGGAACCCTGCTGGCATTATACGGTTTTATTTTTTTGATACACCGGGTTCCAATGAATCGACCATTGTCTTTTGATGTCCTAATCGTAGGAAGCGGCGCTGCCGGTCTTACGCTCGCCCTTTCTCTGCCAGAAACCATGAACGTCGCCGTCATCAGCAAAGACACTATGGAAGCCGGTTCAACCCGTTGGGCGCAGGGAGGTGTTGCTGGGGTTCTGGACGAAAACGACACGGTCGAAGCCCACGTATCCGACACGCTGAATGCCGGCGCTGGCCTGTGTCACGAGCCTGCGGTTCAATTTACCGTCAAACATTCCCAGGCCGCTATTCAGTGGTTGATTAACCAGGGCGTTCCTTTTACCCGCGAAGGAGAAGAACAGTTTCACCTCACTCGTGAAGGTGGCCACAGTGCCCGCCGTATTATTCATGCGGCCGATGCCACCGGGATTGCCATCTCGGACACTCTGATTCAACGCGCCAGGGAACGATCCAACCTCACCCTGTTTAACCACTTTATCGCCATTGACCTGATCACCCGGGAAAAACTGGGACAGGAAGGCCACGGTTGCGTTGGGGCCTATTTTCTCAATAAACACAGCAAGAAAGTGGAAGCAATTCAAGCCAGAGCTGTGGCCCTGGCAACCGGTGGCGCCAGCAAGGCGTATCTGTATACCAGCAATCCGGATGGTTCTTCCGGTGATGGTATTGCCATGGCGTGGCGTGCCGGGTGTCGTGTCGCCAATATGGAGTTCAACCAGTTTCATCCAACCTGCCTGTATCACCCGATGGCCAAGTCTTTTCTGATCACTGAGGCAGTCCGTGGCGAGGGTGGCCACTTGTTGCTTCCCAATGGCGAGCGGTTTATGCACCGCTTCGATGATCGCGGCGAGCTGGCACCGAGGGACATTGTGGCTCGCGCAATCGACCACGAAATGAAGCGACTGGGGGCCGACTGTCTGTATCTGGACATCAGCCACAAGTCTGAAGACTTCCTGAAGGAACACTTCCCAACCATCTATGAGCGCTGTTTGTCTCTGGGTATCGACATCACCAAAGAACCCATTCCCGTCGTGCCCGCTTCTCACTACAGCTGCGGCGGTGTGGTCACAGACGAGTTTGGTCGTACTGACATTGATCACCTCTACGCTGTCGGCGAAACAGCATGCACCGGCCTACACGGCGCCAATCGTCTGGCCAGCAACAGCCTGCTGGAATGCCTGGTATATGCACGCAGTGCCGCTGAACACATCGTGAGCAACCTGGATGACGCACCACTGCCAGATATTCCTGAATGGGACTCCAGCCAGGTGACCAACTCGGATGAAGACGTGGTGTTGTCTCACAACTGGGATGAACTGCGTCGATTTATGTGGGATTACGTGGGCATCGTCCGCACCACCAAGAGACTGTTGCGCGCGAAACACCGCGTAAAACTGTTGCGACAGGAGATTCAGGAGTTCTACAGCAACTACGAAGTGAGTAGTGACTTACTTGAACTGAGAAACCTGGTCGATGTTGCCGAGATCATTATTCGCTCCGCCCTTCAACGCAAGGAAAGCCGAGGACTGCACTACAGTCTGGACTACCCGAAACCTCTGCCACGAGCATTCGATACCCTGATGTCTGCAAAATACCTGAGGGAACTGGGGGAGCTTTAAGCCCTCTTCCCGTTACCACTCTCCGTACAGACTTGCGCGAAAGCGTCGAAATTCATCGGCGCTGTCAAAGTTTTCTTTTCTCAGTGCAATCGCATGCCAGGGAAAGCGGGACCATCGCACCATCACCAGATTGTCACGCTTGATCGAATGGTTATGAAACGTGATGGATTGCCTGCTGCCTGAACGCTCAATCCACCAGCCCTCCGAATCAAATCCAATCCTGGTCAGGTTGTGATCTGGCCATCGAACGTAACGCATCAGAAAAACGAGTGTCGCCCAGACACCAGACAGTGCGACCAAATAGACAAGATGGGGATAAAGCACTATCCGCCACAGCAGATAGAAGGGAACAAGGAGAACAGCGGCATCAAGCCAGAACTGAATCTGGCTCGGTTTCAGCGTCCATTCCTTGACTGGACAGCTTCCTGGATCAGAGCTTGCGGGTTCTTGCATGCTCCAACACCACTCTTACGATATGCGCCATATCCGGATCCTCCGGTTCGATGCGCTCCATGAACCATGTAAACAAATCAGCGTCTTCACAATCCAGCAGTGCCTTGTAACGCTGCTGATCTTCTGCGTTGAGGTTGCGATAAGCCTCTTCCACAAAAGGCTTCAACAGAACATCCAACTCCAGCATGCCTCGACGGCTGTGCCAAATCAGCCTTTTCACTTCGATTTCGTCGGTCACATTCTTCTCCTGTTCTCAAGGTTGGCAATTATAACCCTTCGGACAGCCGAGATTGAAAACCACCAAAGGACTAATCGCCAGAAGGAACACACTGGAACTCAAAACCCCACTTAAACGTCAGCCCATAGATCGTTACACTAAATCCCAATTGCACATATTGAGAAATAACATGGTTTCGTTAACTACTGCCGCGGTGGAATTCAGCCTTCTGGAAATATCGGGCCAGGACAGTGAGCGCCTGCTTCAGGGGCAGCTCACTTGCGATGTCACGCAACTGGATGACACCGCCTGGGCTTTTGGCGCCTGTTGCAACGCCAAAGGACGCATGGTGGCAAACTTCATGATTGCCCGACACGATCAAACGTTTGTATTGAGACTCCCTCAAGCCATGCTGGAGCCTTTGAAACAACACCTCGGTAAATACGCCGTGTTTTACAAGGTGTCTCTGGAGGCATCACCCTTGATACGGGCTATTGGACAGGGGAATTCGTCCGTAAATGCCTTCCAATGGAACGAAGGCCTGCCGATCTTCTCCTTTGAAGACGGTCGCCAGGAACAATGGAATACGTCGGACCGACAGCCTGAACTGGATAACCCGCTTACCGACCTGGCCTGGGCCAAAGCGGATATACAAGCCGGAATAGGTTGGGTCATGCCAGAAAGCAAGGAAGCCTGGATTCCCCAACACATAGGCTGGCATCAGCTGGGTGGTATCAGCTTTAAAAAAGGCTGTTACACCGGACAGGAAGTGGTCGCTCGCCTGCAATACCTGGGCAAGAGCAAACGCCAGCTGGTTCGAATCCATTCATCAGACGAAGTGGATCTCGCGCTGATGTCCAGCGTCACCCATACCGAAAGTGACAAAAGCGTCGGAGAACTGGTCAGCTGGATCGGCACTGAAGGTCTGGCGATTGTACAGGGATACACCGCAGGTTCAGCGCTGAAGCTTGGCGAAACACCTCTGGATCATGCCGAAGCGGTATTCGAGGAAACTGAAGAATGACCCTGTTGGCGACGGTCATCGTACTGGCTTTGCTGGGAGCAATCGTCGCCACTGTCTCATTCTTGTCTCAAAATCCGCGCTGTCGTCAACTCCGGGCTTTTGCCAAAGAAGCGGAATTCGAGTTTCAACGTCTGGCGGCGTTGGATCGCGATGTCCGCAACGCCAATTTCCGCCTGATCAATCGCAGCGAAATCCGGCATGCAGAAAATCAGCTGCGAGGCCTTTGGAACAAACGGGCCTTCAAGTGCTTCGACTACACCGTCCTCACGGCATCCGGTCCGATTTCCCAATCGATATTGCTCATGCAATGCGCGAAATCTGGAGCAGGCAGCCTCCATGTCTCTCACCAACAAGGAGCCCGTGCAGATGTGTTCACAGAGACAGGGATTTCCAGTGATGAGCTACGCTCCCTACACCGGAGCTTGCTGCCAGCCTCTCTCGGTAATTTTCATCTGGAAGCCAGCTCTCCCGCAGCATTACAGGTTCTTCTGGACACAGGACTCACCAAGTGGCTGACACAGCATGAGGATGTCTGTATTGAACACAAGCAAGGGCTGCTACTCATTTACCGGACTGGCTTGCTACTGCCGCCAGACAGCATTCTGAGCGCGCTCAGTGCCGCTGCCGAACTGGCCGATACGCTGGAAACGTCAGATCTGTGACTTCCACTGACCATCACAGCAACGCATCCATGGATTGGGAATTTAATGACAATCTTTCATGCGCAACGATCAACGCATTCTACAAGTCCCACCAGTACGAAGGCCGGATGAGTCCGCGGGATTCTGGGATGGGATTAATCCGAACAGATGGTTACCTGATCTGTGCGCTACGTGTACTGAACTTGAGTAATGGCTGTCGAATCCGCCACGTCTTCACCGCCCCTGAATACCGAGGTCAAGGCTGTGCTACGCGTTTATTGGACGCTGTTACCCAAAAATTGCTGAATGCAAAAACGCCACTGCCGGAGCGCAAAGAGATCCTATTCCCCATTACTCTGGTCTGTGCCAAAGAAACGGTGAACCTGTACAAACAGGCCGGATTCATGGAGGTTGTCCATCCGTGTGGGGAACTGACTCAAACGGAGCTCAAGTTACTGCGCTCAGGCAAGTACTGCTTCATGGAATACAAATTACGCCGGACAGAAACAAAAAATGCCGCAAAAGCGGCATTTTTCTGAACAACTACAACTTAGGAAGAAGACGCCATGTATTCACGACGTTGCTCTTCGCTCTTGATGTAATTGATCCACTGGTTAGCGGTCTTGACAGCTCGGTCATACTGCTTCGCCTTGGCGAAGGTAGCCTTGGAGCCAGAGAGATCATCCAGGTTAAACAGTACCAGACCTTTCAGGATCAAAGCCGTGTGAGGCTGCTTCAAATCGCCCCCCTTCAATGCAAGGTTGACGTTTTTCAAAGCCAGACTCCATTCCTGACGTTCGGTATGGATCTGAGCCAGTTTGAAGTAGTCAGAACTCTTCTTCGAAACTTCCGCTGCAGCCGTCATGGCAACAATGGCCTTGTCGTACTCTTTCGCGATCATCCAGGCATCACCCAGCAAAGACATGTTACGGGCGTCTTTCTTGATGGTGCCTTTTTCCATGCCGACTTCCAGAATGTTGGCCGCCTTGTATGGAATTTCCATACCCAGCAACGCCTGAGCAAAGTTCACCAGCTCAGATTCCTTGGTCAGCATGCGCTGCTCGAAAGCCGTTTCAAGAGTAGCCAGCTCACGCTTTGGCTGTCCCAGCTCGCTGTAAACAGCAGCCAACTGAACCCAGTACTGAGGCTTCGGATACAGGGTTGCCAAATCTTGCAGACAACGCGCCAGATTTTTGAAGTCCTTGTTCTGGTAGTAAACCGCGCGCTCCAGCATCAGCCAGTTTTCACGTGGCTTCTTGCCCTGCTGTTTGGTCAAGGCAATCGCTTTCTTAACATCAGGCAACGATTTCTTGTACTGCTCCAACTGGAAGTAAACCTGTGCACGAAGCACGTATGCCTCACCACCTGGCTTCTCAACCATACCGAACCACTGATTCAGAGGCTTCAGAGCGGCCTTGTAGTTTTCCTGGATCAGGTACAACTTGGCCAGACTGTACAAAGTGGTTTGCTGCAAGCTCTCTGGAATGTTCTTGGTTGCCAGAACATTTTCGTAAGCCTTGGCAGCGCTCTTGTATTTTTCCTGATTGAAGTAGACATAGGCGTACATATTGTGCGTCATTGCCTGCTCATAGGAATTACGCTTGCGCTTTTCCAGAGCTTTCAGAGTGTCGATAGCCTCAGAGTATTTCTTTTCATCGGCCAGGGCACGAGCAGCATCCAGTTTCTTGAAGATTTTCGGGCGCAACGTCGCACTGCGTTTGACTCGACGTTTCTTCTTCTGTTCTTCACCGGACTTTGCGCTTTCATCAGCTGCCTGCACCGGAGCAGAACCGCCCGGTACAGCCGCCGACAATGCAAACGCCAGTACACCGGCACCTAACAATGTCAGATATTTATTCATGCCCTATCACCTCCTCTTGCCGTTCTTTTCAAGCTCGAAGCGAATAATGTTACGCACGCCTTTCACTTCGACAGGCTTGCCATTTTCCACTTTCGGCTTGTACTTGAACTTTTTAACGGCAGCAAGAGCTTCTCTGTCAAAAATGTTTGGCGGATCGGCTTCGATCACACGTGGATCAACAACCGTTCCCAGTGACGTTACAGTAAACTCCACAACCACGTAGCCTTCGATGCCTTTTTGAGCAGCACGGCGAGGATAGTTGGGAGCCACCTTAACAATGGGCAAAAACTCACCGTCACCGGAGCCGCCACTGAGGCCAGCATCCACGTTCAGGTCAGCACCCAAATCAAATCCGCCAACATCAAACCCGTCAGTTGAGGCTTTGGCAACATCTGGCTTGGGCATGTCAGGTTTGGGTGGTTCTTTTGGCGCAACAGGCGGTTTGCGCGGCTTGCGATCCTTGGTTTGAACATCGTCATCAGGTTGAGTCATAACGAAGTTCTCGAGACGACCGAAGTCGTTCTCATTGAGAACAGAGCCGCCACTGCTGATCAGGCTCTGCATCATCCAAAACACCGCGAACGTCGCAACCGCTGCAACAGCCAGGGCCAAACCGAAGCGTAGCAGGGTTGAAACCATGATTACTGCTCCTCTGTCGCCAGAGAGACGTCATACACGCCCGCAGCGCGAGCGGCATCCATCACAGCAACCAATTGCTTGGTTTTTGCTTCTTCATCGGCCTGAATCACCACGGTACCCTGAGGGTTCTCAGCGTGCATACGTTCGATGTTTGCACGTACCTGGCTTTCGTCTACACGACGTTTGTTGATCCAGATCTCACCAGTATCGCTGATCGCAATCAGGATATTGGCACGAGGCTTGGCGTTAGAAGTACTGGCATCCGGACGATTCACCTCGATACCGGACTCTTTCACAAACGAAGCCGTTACAATGAAGAAGATCAGCATGATAAACACCACGTCCAGCATTGGCGTGATGTCGATTTCGCCTTCCTCGGCTTCTGGGGTCAAATTTGAAAAACCGCGTCTCATAGCAATCTTCTCTTGAATTAGTGATCGAAGGTCAGCTTGTCTTCGAGGCGAATCTGCTCACGCTTGACGTAGCGCTCCAGCAGAGACTGTGCAAATACACCGGTCAAAGCGCCAACCATACCCGCCATTGTCGGGATAGTGGCCTTGGAGATACCCGATGCCATCGCTTTTGGAGAACCGTTCCCCAGGAAAGCCATAACGTCGAATACCTCGATCATACCGGTGACAGTACCCAGCAACCCGAACAGAGGTGCCAGTCCGATCAGCATTTTGATTGTGCTCATGTTGGCCCGCAGCTCAATAGTGAGACCGCTAAGCAAATCCTGACGAATCTGGTGGGCATGCCAGGAGGTACGTTCCGTGCGAGCTTCCCATTCGTCTACCGCAGTCTTAACCAACTTGCGATGAACAACCAGGAAGTAGCCGACGCGCTCCAGCACCAGAAGCCACAGAATCAGAATCAGGCCAAAGATGGCGTAGAGGACATCGCCTCCACGCTCCATGAACAGATATACCGGTTCGTATAATTCACCGAACATATCAGTTACGCCGCTTTAGCTGCTGCTTGCTCAGCCTGACGCGCAAGGATGCCGGTTGCACGCTCTTCCAGAATCATCATCAGCTGACGGCTGCGGTTGTTGGTCAGGGTGTGCAGGAATACACAAGGAATCGCTGCTACCAGACCCAGTACGGTGGTTACCAATGCCTGGGAAATACCACCAGCCATCAGTTTTGGATCGCCAGTACCGAACAGAGACATGGTTTCGAACACGTCGATCATACCGGTTACGGTACCCAGCAGACCCAGCAGCGGAGCAACCACGGAGATGATCTTGATCCAGCCGATACCTGCAGTCAGTTTAGGAATCTCGGCGGAGATAGCTTCACCCAGGTGCAGTTCCAGAGTTTCGATATCGGCATCCTTGTTAGCCTGGAATACCGCCATGACACGGCCCAGAGCATTGTCTTCACGCGGAGTATCGGAAGACATCTGCTTCTTGATCTTGGCCGCTGCGATGTTCAGAACAATCATGCGGAATACCGCCAGCAGGATACCGATAGCACCCAGTGCGATGATGATGTAACCCACAGTACCACCCTGGTTAACACGGTCTTCCAGTTCAGGAGACTGACCCATGATCTTCAGCAGCTGGCCGCGAGAAGGATCGATCCAGAAACCGGTCAGCGTGGTGCCAGAAGCTGCTTCCAGTTCAGCCGCAGGGCCGTTGTAACGAGCACCAGGCTGCTTGTCGAGCTCAACCAGACGACCCGCTTCCAGATCCCAGTTGACGTAGTTGCCACCAGCAACCACGTTGAAGCCACCGATACGAACAACGTCTTTCTTGACCGTGTCACCGGATGGCATAACAACATCGGCGTTGAATTCGGAGATACGACCGCTGTAAGTCATCTCACGCTGCATTTCAAACCACAGACGCTCCAGCTGCTCGATAGACGGCAGTTCAGATGAAGAGCCAGCCGTGATGATCAGTTCACGCAGGAACTCTTCACGACCCGGCAGTTCAGAGCTGATTACAGAGCCTTCGAATACAGACTTGGTATCGCCTGCAACTTGCTGCAGAACACCAAACAGCTCTTTCAGGCTACCCATACGATCCGTCAGACGCTGCTGTTCTTCAGCAATCTTGGTTTCGTTGGACTGGAATTGCTTCTCTTTACGCTCACTGGCCTTTACCAGATCATCGCGCTGCTTCTTGCCCTGAGCCAGAAGAGTTTTCTGCTCTTTCTTGGACTGGTTGAAGCGGTTAACACGCTCACGGAATTCGCGGTTGTCGCGGGCTTGACCTTGTTGAACCAGCTTCAGCAGCTCATCAACAGAAACAGTGTCAGCGGCCTGTGCAGTGGACTGAACACCCAGAGCCAGAGCGGCTGCCAGGAAAATCGCCTTGAGTTTCATTATTTAGCCTCCTGTGGCGCTGCTACCGGTACTTTGATCAGGTCAGGGGCGGCCTGCTCACGGGCGATACGAATACCTGCCATGATCTTGCTCTTGTAGGAAGGATCCAGCATTTCCCATGAATTGCTGGCGGTGTTGTATACACCCAGTTCATTGCCGTCCAGAGACTGGTAAACCAGAGAGATACGACCTACGCGCAGGAAGTCCACTTCGCGGCCTTCCAGGTTGCCACGGTAAGACTCGATGGTACGACCGTAGTCGATTTCTGCCTGGTAGGCACCCATGACCTTGCGGTACTTCTCAGCAACGGTTACGTCGGAACGACCCATCAACTCTTTCAGGCCTTCAACACGCTTGGCACGTTCTTCTTTCTTGAACGGAACGTCAGCAGAAACGAACTGATCGATGGCATCGATCATACGCAGCATCAGAGGAGTGATCTGGCGCTCTACCAGAGTCACCTGCTCAATACTGGACTCAATGGCAGTCAGCTCTTCGCTTTGAGCGTTCAGCTGCTTGTCGAGCTGCTGGTTGTAAACTTCCAGACCCTCAACTTCTTTCATGACACCACGGTACTCGCGCTCAGCGGCACGAATATCGCTATCAATGTCATCAATTCTTTGCTGAGACTTTTGTGCCTTGCTGGCACGCGCTTCACCCTTGTCCAGAGCCGTGTTGACGTCGGCAGCTTGCGCGCCAAACACAACACCAGCACTGATAACGGCTGCGGCCAGAATGTTTCGAGTTCGCAGTGGCATTGGCATAACTATTACCCGTGTTGAATCTTGAATGCCTGCAAAAAGGCAGGCTCCCCCAAATTGAACGGGCACAGTACTCAAGCCTTGTGACACTTTTGTTACAGGCGTTTGACAATTAAATAGTCAGGAAGAGAAAGGGGGCAGGAGAGGAAACGCAAGTGCAGGAAATATAACAACAAAAACAAAAACAGCCCCAAAGGGGCTGTTCGAGACAGTATCAACTACCGAAGAAATTACTGAGTAATTTCTTCAGATTCGATAGTGTCAGTAGTAGCAGTAGCACCAGTTACAACCAAGTCAGTGCTGATAGCAACACCGTCGAAGTCAGTATCGGTCAGAGTGTAGCCAGTTGGCAGAGTGTTAGTGTTAGCAACACAAGAACCCGCTACGCCTTTGAAAGAATCGTCAGCATTTTCAGCAGTGGTATAGCTGGTTTCATCCTTGATGTAAACACAGTTACGGAAATCACCCAGCAGAGCAACGTTGAAGAAACGACCCTCTGAACCTTCTTTCAGGTGGATGCCGTCACCGTTAGCAGACAGTTCTTCAGCAGATAGCAGAGACAGAGCCGTTACGTTTGCAACAGTTGGGTTAGACTCCTGGTAAGCACTCTCGACGTTATCGCCTTTAGTGTCCAGCTCAAAGCCGTGACGGGAGTTTTTGCTAGAAGTAGTCTTAACAATAATACCGTATTGCAGGTTACCAACGTAGCCTTCATCCCAGTCTACATCGTCGTCTTTGTTTGCAGTCAGGACGAAGTACTTCGCGTCAACAGCGCCACCGAAGAATTCCATACCGTCGTCATCATTCTGGTGAACTTGAACGTATTCAACAGTAGTACCGTAACCAACACCCTGGAAGCTGATGCCGTTCAGCTCGTTACCAGCGGCAATTTCGTTACCAGCTTCAGCAACTACAACGTACTTCAGAGTACCAGAGTTGTCAGCGTTGTCGTAACCACCGAAGTTACCAGTAGCACCTTCACCAGAGATGTTACAGTAAGCAGCAGTGCCAGGAGCATCGTCACAACCATTGTTGTATGCGTAACCTTGCAGTACCAGACCACCCCACTGACCACGATCGTTCAGATCATCGTCGTTGTTGCTCCACATGATGATTGGCTGAGTAGCAGTACCTTCAGCTTCAATCTTGGCACCACGAGTAACAACCAGAGAAGAACCTTCGTTGCTGCGGAACATAGTACCAGCAGCGATAGTCAAGGTAGGGTTAACAACAACGTTGTCAGAAGAAGTCAGTTTCTTGTCACCGTTACCAACCTTAACCATGCCATTCAGCTGCCAAACAACAGTGTTTGCCAGTTCAACATCGCTGTCAATACGACCAGTCAGCTCACACACCATGAAGTCTTTTCCATCACGGGTGTAAGTGGCTTCAGCATCAGAAACCAGTAGCTGGCTCTGGGAGCTGATTGGACATTCAGTGGCAGGAGTGATGCCAGATACGTCTTGAACGATAGCAGAAGAATCCAACTGAGGATCGAAGTCCTGATCCAGATCCAGTGTGCCAGCGTCACCATCGGTTGGCAGAGAACCCTGCAGAGCAAAGCTTGCCCAGTTGCTTTCAGCATTCTCAAACGCACCAACGAAGTTGGTCTGAGTAAATGTGAAGTTCGGGTTAGCGCTCAGGTTTGAAGAAAAAGACTCGCCACCGCCATTGCTATCACTGTCACTACCACAAGCAACCATTACCAGCGCAGAAGCTGCAACTGCCATTGCTTTGATCAAAGCTTTCTTTTCCATGTTTTTCTACTCACGATTAAGGGTTTGGTAAAAGAACGATTAAAACGTCACAAATGCTACAAAGCATTTGTGACACACACGTGACATCAGAACAGGTAGCTGACACCCACTTTTACTTTGGTTCCTGGCTTATAGCTGCGAACTTCGCGGCCATTTTGAGTAATAACCACTTCAGAATCAGTCAGATTACTAATCTGAGCTTTAAGATCCATTTGGTCATCCAATAACGGCTGCTTAAAGTTGAAATCAACAACAGCACGTGCATCTCGATACTGGTCATCCAGCTGATTATTTACTGACAAGCTATCCAGAGATTCACCGGTATAATTCACAATCAGCGTATATTCACGACCGGAATCCAATTCATCAACAGCAACTTGTAAGTTGGATAAGATATCAGCCTGCCCCTGCAACTGACGGCTAGAGGTGACAATACCCGAGTCATTAAGCTCATCCACTTCACTATCAATGAATGAGAAGTTACCGGAGACTTTATAGTGCAGGCTGTCGGTTTCATATGCTTTTGAGAAACCAACCTCAACACCCTGAACATTACCATCACCCGCATTCTCATATCTGAATAGCGGCGTGTTTGCACTACCGGCAATTCGACCAACGGTACGTTCAATGGTGTCGGTGAAGTCTTTACGGAACACTGCCAAGGTTACACTCTCATCTTCGGAGAAATAGTATTCACCACGCAGATCGATATTGGTCACATCAGATGAGATCAGATTCGGGTTACCTTCATAAAGGTCACCAGAGACAGGGTCGTTGAACTGCGCAGGTGCTACTTCTCGGAAGTCCGGACGGTTAACCGTCTGATAGAAAGCAAAACGCAGCTGAGCTTCTTCCGTAGCGAAGTAAGTCATGTTCAAAGAAGGATACATTTCGCTTTCATCCAGCTTGGCGCGAACAATCTCTCCTGTATCAGGATCAGCATCGGTTTCGATGCTCAAGTCGGAAGACTCGGAACGCAAGCCCAACTCCACATTCAGCACATCGTACCATTCGAAAGAGGGTTGAATATAAAACGCCGTATAATCCCAGGTACCGGTATAAGAGGCTTCGTTATTCGTCGCATCGCCATCAACTTCAAAAATACCCTGAGAAATAGACTCAGCGTTAATTACCCGAGAGATATCAGTAACGCCAGTGTAACGAGCTGGCAAGTTATCATCGAATGCATCGGTCAATTCATACTGAAGAATATAGCTTTCTGCATCACGCTCACGGCTAAAGGTCGAAATACCGTACTTGGCCTTAACACCATAATCATCATTCGACCAAATGCTGGTATTACCGCTAACGTATAAATCCAAAGATTCATCTGTCAGTTCATCGAATTGACGCTGTGGAGACGTTTCAACATCCAGCGTTAAAACCTTACCTTGAACAGAAGCTTCTGGATTAAAGGCGTTATCAGTAGTAATAACATCAGGGTTATTAAAGTTATATTTTTGAGTATCCGGGCTATTCTGAGAAGCTTCCGCGTAGGTTACGCCCCATTTAATATCGGTTTCATACTCACTGTCGATGTAATAATCACCAACGAATTGCTGCATCAGGAACTGACGTTCGCGCCAAGCATATTCGCGAGTCATGGTTGCATTGCGGTTCTCACCACGTACACCCAGGGTCTCAGTATTGTCACTTTGGGTCTGACGTAGCACCAGGCTGTTAGAAGTAATGGTGTGGTTATCAGTACGCAGAGTAAACGAAAGGCCCGCGTTCAGATCAATATCGTTAACTACACGAGTCTGAACATACTCATCAGCCTCAATAACGTTAGATCCCACTGGCTCAACTTGAGCACGGTCAGACTCTTCAACATTCCATTTGTTTGAATATTTACCAGTCACCTGGTAAGTCCAGATGCCGTAATCTGTTTCAGCCAGCATATCACCCAAAGTAATTTCGATGCTGGTGTTTGGTAGCAGCGTCTGCTCTTCAGTCCCAAATTGGCCCAGATCCATTGCGTTGATAGCCTGGTTGCCACTTACCGTATCACGAGAGCTTGCAATACCCTTGGCGCTGCCGCTGATATCACGATCACTCGAGCCAAAGCCCAGGAACTCCATACCTTCGGTTTTCTGTACTCGGGCAGACTCGCCGGTTGTACCATCGGCGTATTCAATAGAAGCGGAGAGCTTGCCTTCAAATTCTTCAGGTGCTTCTTTCGATATTATATCGATAGATGCACCGGTTGCGGAGGCAGGGCGATCAGCAGAAGCAGACTTCTGAACACTGATAGAAGAGATGATGCCAGATGGAAAAATGTCCAGAGGAACAACACGACGGCTCGGGTCTGGTGACGGGATATTCGCCCCATTAAACGATACAGTGGTGTAACGTTCGTTCAGACCACGTACTACTGCGTATTTACCATCGGCAATTTTCACACCAGATACGCGCTTCAAGGCAGAAGCTGCATTAGAGTCACCGAACCTAGAGAACTGCTCGGAACCAATCGCATCCAGAACAGCACTGGAATCACGTTGCTGAGCAGTAACGGTATTAGGTATGTAAGAACCAATAGCAACCACTTCTTCAATGACGCCATCACCGGACATACTAAGAGTCAGGTTGACGCCGGTGTTGACGTTGGACATGACACGAACGCCAGACACGTCACGCTTGCCGTAGTTCGGGTGAGCAATAGCGATGTCGTATTCGCCACGTGGCAGTTCGAATGCGAAGAAACCTTCTTCGTCAGTCATCACAGCCTGTTCGGTACCAGCGATGGAGATACGGGCACCAGTGACTGCACCACCGGTTTCATCGGATTCCAGGTAACCGGAAATCTGACCCAGTGCAGGAGCTTCTTCCTGACCCGGGGTATAAACCAGCACTTCTTCCAGAGCTTCGCCGCCCAGTACTTCTACCTGAACCTCAGCATTCTCAGCATTGGTTTGAGTAGCAAACTCGAAGTCACCGACCCATTCGCCGTACTGACTCAGTTCTACTTTGTGAGTACCGCTGTCGATGTCGAATGTTACGAAGCCACTTTTACCAACCAGCTGCTTCTGACCGTTAACAGTAACGGCAACATCGGCCATAGAAGTTCCATCTTCTGTAATGTAGAAGACAGCTTCACCAGCCATCACCTGAGAAACGAAAAGAGTTGACGCTGCGGTGAGCAACACTCGTGTCGGTTTCATTGAGCCCCCTGACAGGAAATTGAGAAAAGAAGAAATGGGGAGGAAACAGGCACTGATATCACGGCGGCTACTGATACACGCATACCAGCCCGAACGAACGGCGATGTAGTACTAACTGACCTTCACCCGCACCAAGTTTTTGGAAACGCGAGTATGTTGCTGAAATATTACAATTAAGTGACAGAAAACAGCCTTTATCGTTACTGATAAAGTTGTTTCAAAAAGGGAATAAATTGGGGAAGGAAGTGAGATTCAATGGAGGCCGAAAACACATTCGGGCCTCCATATATCAAGGGCTGGATAGGTCTTATCCCTTGGACAATAGTTCCCTCAGATCGGCGATTGCTGCATTGGCGCGAGTAATATAAGAAGCCATCACCAGCGAGTGATTGGCGAAGAATCCAAAACCACCGCCATTGAGCACAACAGGTGACCAAAGTGTTTCCTGCGTCGCTTCCAGCTCACGAATAATCTGTTTCAAACTAACCTGTGCATTCTTCTTTTCCAACACGTCCTTGAAGTCGACTTCGACTGCCCGGAGCAGGTGAGACAATGCCCATGCAGTTCCTCGTGCCTCGTAGAAGATATCGTCAATCTCGCGCCACGGTGTTTTGACTTCCTGATCGTACGCTTCGGGCGTTGATTGCGTCGCAGCGGAGTCACCAGCCAGATTGATGTTCAGCTGCTTTTTACCAACGGATGCACTCAGGCGCTGCGACAAACTGCCCAGGCGAGTCTCGACATCCAGCAACCACTGACGAAGGTTATCGGATCGTGCATAAAACTGGGCATCCGGTTGAGCGGGATCTGACAGACGCGCAAGGTATGATTCCAGAGCACTCAGCCCCTTGCGGTATTCGGATTCCGTCGATGGCATGGCCCAGCTTTCGCTGTCAAAGTTGAACTGTGGTTCTGCCACGGCCAGATCTGCATCTTCGGTTGATTGACTCTGTGAGCGGCTGAAATCCTTGCGCATGGCACGTGCGAAATCGCGCACCTGAACCAGCGCACCGAATTCCCAGTTCGGAATGTTATCGAGCCAGACACCTGGCGGTGTCATGTCGTTGCTCAGATAGCCGCCCGGTTTGTGCAAAATGGTGTCAGTGATTTCGATCAGCGTCGCTGTGCTGGTAAAACCGGTTTTCACCTGGGTTTCCATTGCCTCAGCGCGAGCAGCGGCACGCTCTTTAACCGGAAACAGATCTGGCTCATTGCTCCAGATAATGCCAAGCACCAGTGCAATCAATAAATAGATGACCAGGGCAACACCAATGGATGTGCGAACCAGGCCGCCATCAATCCACCAGTCTTCCAGCCTTTCTTTCAGGCTTTGCCAGCCACCTCCAGCTCCATTTGTCATAATATTCCTCGCTTTTCACGAATGTTGGTTGGCGCTCTTCTTTATATAGTAGAAGAGGGAGCCTTGAATCTGACCGTCACTCGAATCTGAATGATTTCGAGCAACGCATAACCAGAATGAAATTTGCCATGTCCTATTCCGTCAGTCCTGTCGCCACAATACACACTCCGTTCAAGGAGAAGTTTGCCATTCCCCGGCAGCCCGGTTTGGCCAGAGCAGCACTGGGGCAAGTTGAGTTGCTTTCGCCTTACGATCAGGATGGTGCTTTTAACGGATTGGAGCAAAGCAGCCATATTTGGCTGATCTTTCTGTTTCATAAGGCCATGCCTGATGGAAATCAAGCACCTCGCCTGTTAGTCCGCCCTCCCCGCCTGGGCGGCAATCAAAAAGTGGGGGTTTTTGCGACCAGAAGTACGCACAGACCCAATGCCATTGGGCAATCTCTGGTCAAACTTGAAGCTATTGACGGTACGCACCTGACCGTCAGTGGAGTCGATTTACTGGATGGCACACCGATTCTCGACATCAAACCCTACGTTCCCTATTCCGATTGTTTGCCAGATGCCTGGAATCAGCTCGCCAGTGACGCTCCAGAACCAACCGACGTTCAGTGGACGCCAGAGGCGCTGGAGCAAGCTCGACAACATCAGGACAGACTACACCAGCCCGTGGTTGAACTGGTGAATCAATGCCTGTCTCAAGACCCCAAACCGGCCTACCAGGTTCCTGCGCCAGACCGCATTTACGGTGTCCGCCTGTGGGACATCAACGTCCAGTGGCGTTATCCGACTCCGGCATCCATTCTGGTGCAAGCCGTTGATCCAACCGATTCCTGATGTCATTTCTGTTGCTGGCACATTACTTGAGATCATCTCTCCTGACAGAGCAGGACCGGGCAAACAGACCTAACGCTTGGGAGTCAGCCAGTAGCAACGCTGGATAAAGGACTCCAATCCGCGTTCCTTAAAGCGCGGTTCCTGATCAATCAGCTCACGCTCTTCCATGGAATCAATCGTGTGAGAGTTCTGGTAATGCGCCAGCACTTCGCTATCAGACAACGCAAACGGAGGTCCGTCCATGCGCTGTTGGTCATAATCCAGAGTGACCAGAAACTGTTCAGCATCCGGGCTCAGTGATTTGAGGTGCTGCACATAGTCGACACGCATGGACTCCGGCAACGCCACCAGCGCCGCACGATCATAAACCAGAGCGACTTCGCCCAATTGTTCGGGCGTTACAGCGAAAAAGTCGCCCTGAATCAGGGTGACGTTTTCGTGCATCCAGATTGCCCCCTGATCAGATTCTGTGAAATCCAGTGACCACCCGAACACGGTTTCAATTTGCTCAGCCAATTCCCGCAACGCAATGCCGCTCAACTCGATGCCGGTGACCCGGTAACCCCGCTCCAGCAGCCAGATGATATCCACGGTCTTGCCACACAGAGGAACCAGAACGTGCTGCTTGTCTGGTTCGGGAAAGCGGTCTGCGTATTTGAGCAATACGGCATTCACTTCTGGCAGATGAAAACCGATTTCCATCTTGTGCCAGCGTTCCAGCCAAAAATCCTGATTCATATAACACCTCGTTACGCAGTCAATAAATATCGCCCTCACTGTAAAGAGCAGAAGCCTGAATTCCAATATGCGCGTTTGTTTATATCACTGAAATGCACCACTTTACGGCTTGAGGAGAGATACCAATGTATTAACGGCAAATCGCTCAATACCGGTGCAATCCAATTGTGACAGTGCCCCTCGACAGTGCCCCTCAAAGGCAAACACGTTCACCAACCCAAACACCAGAAACTTATAACCCTCTGATTTTTAATGACTTCTAAAACTTGGTACAGCTAATGCTTTAGTCAGACCACGAGGCGTGAATCAACGAAGATTCACAAATCCACTACATCTGAATTTGGCGAAGAAGCCCGATGACCTTTCATCATGCATGAGAGGTCTCGGGCTTTTTTTATTTTTCGGCAAGGGGAATTGTGTGACTGAGACCGCTGTAATCCAACCAGACAAAACCATCGCTGTTATTGGTAATGGACCGGTTGGCGTGTTCTTTTGTTCGGAACTTTTACGTCGAACACCATCGGCCACTATCCATTTATTTGGCGATGAACCCTTTGTCCCCTATAACCGGGTTGCCCTGTCTCAACTGCTGCACGGCGAAAAATCGCCCGCTGAACTGACATTGGCTTTGCCAGAATCTCCCGGTCTGCACACACACTGGCACACCGAAATTACCCAACTGGATCTGGCGGGCAAACAGCTGACGACCAATCAGGGCGAGCAGTTCCGGTTTGATGAACTGGTGTTGGCGACCGGCTCACGGGCGCATATCCCGAACCTGCCGGGTATCCAGATGACGGGGGTGTACAGCTTCCGCAATATGAAAGATGCCCAGTCGCTGTATTCGCGCCGCATTAGCAGCCGTCATACCATCGTACTGGGCGGTGGCCTGCTTGGGATTGAAACTGCCCGTGCCATGCGACGTCAGGGTACCGAGGTCACTCTGATTCACCACTCCGCCTGGTTGATGAACCGTCAGCTGGATGAAGGAACAGCAGCCTACCTGAAGGCCGAACTTGAGAGCAGCGGCATCACCGTCATGCTCAACAGCGCTATTCTGGCCGTCGACGGTGCCCACCGGATGAATGGCGTACTGCTGCGCGACGGCTCCAAACTCGACGCCGACACACTGATCGTATCGACCGGTATTCGCCCGAATATCGAACTGGCCCGACAAGCCGATATTGCCGTCAGCCGGGGCATTCGCATTGATGAACGCCTCCAGACCAGCGCTGAACATGTGTATGCCATCGGCGAATGCGCAGAGGTAAACGGTGAAGTCTACGGACTGGTCGCCCCCGGTTTTGAGCAGGCCTCCGTTCTTGCCGCGCGCCTTGGCGGCGACATCAACAAGGTGTATGCCCAGCAAGCGCTGGCGACACGCCTGAAAGTGCTCGACAAGGGCGTATCTTCCATCGGAGATATCGGTCTGCGTCACGACACCACCGATAGCCAATTCATCACGCATGAGAAAAATGGCCACTACCGCACCCTGCGTTTTGAACGCGGCAGGCTCAAGGGCGCCGCAGCCTTTGGAGACTGGCCCGACCAGGAGCGCTTGAGAGAAGTCATTGCCAATGGCGAACAGCTCAATCCTTTGCAAACCGTGAAATTCCGCCTCACCGGTTCCATCTGGCCGGAGGATGAACGAATTCAGGATCACCACATTATCTGCAATTGCCGCCAGATCTCTGCTGGCTCGTTACGCGCCTGTTGCGCCGAGGGCAAAGCACCGTCCAGCACGGGGGCAGGTACCGTGTGTGGCAGTTGTGTCCCCCTGTTGCAGCAATTCGATCCGGCCAATACCACCACCGCAGTTGAAGCCAAAGGAACCCCGGCGCTGGCGATATTCAGCCTGGTTGCACTCGGACTGATCCTGTTGTTCCAGTTCGTGTCACCTTTTGGCGGACCGACGCAATACGCACCGGATTCGATCAGCAGTTGGTGGACGGATTCCGACAAGCGCCAGATCACCGGATTCACACTGCTGGGACTCACCGTCGTCAGTCTATTGTTGTCGGCCAGAAAACGTATCTCGGCGATCAAGCTGATGTCCTTCGCCACCTGGCGCTGGGCACACGTCGTTCTGACCACTCTGGTGCTGGCAATTCTGTTTTTTCACACCGGCGTGTCGGAGTTCCAGGGCATCAATGCCTGGCTGATTTATTCCTTCTGGGGCACTGCCCTGCTCGGTGTTGCCAGCAGTTTGCTGACCCATCGTGAATCTTCCGAGCCAAGCGTCTCCAGCAAACGGCACAAACGCTGGTTTGTGTTCGCTCATATCGTCGCTTTCTGGCCTCTGCCTGCACTGCTGTCTTTCCACGTTCTTTCGGTTTACTGGTTCTGATCCATGAAAAAGATGATCTGGCTACTCTGGTTGGTTTCCACCCTCGCACTGGCAGGATTCCTGGGTTACGAGCTGGCTTATGAGAAAGAAAAGCCCAACTTCCTGATCGGTAAGAGCACCCATGGCCACTATCAGATCGAACTGGCCTGCGATGCTTGTCACACCAGTCCGTTTGGTGGCGAGGAAGTGCTACAGGATGCCTGTGTCAGCTGCCATGGTGACGAACTCAAGGCATCACTGGATTCACACCCGAAGAAGAAATTCACCGATCCACGTAACGCCGACCTGATCAGTGTACTGGACGCCCGTCAGTGTGTGTCTTGCCACAGCGAACACAACCCGGACATCACTCATCCCATGGGATTGACGCTGCCGGAAGATTACTGCGTGCAATGTCATGCCGACGTGGGAGAAGAACGTCCGACACACAAGGGCCTGACCTTCGAAACCTGTGCCAGCGCGGGCTGCCACAATTACCATGACAATCGGGCGCTGTACGAGGATTTTCTGCTCAAGCACGCCCATGATCGAACCCCATCCCCACAACAGCTATTGCCTTCAACCCTGAAACAGTACCTCGCAAGCCAACGCGTTGAATGGCCTGAGGAAAATCTGCACAGCATCAAGGGCCACGCCCAGGTTCAGGCGGTAACCACACCAGAAATCGAGCATGAATGGCTCAGTAGCGCTCATGGCCAAGCCGGGGTCGGATGCAACAGCTGCCATACAAGCGCCCCATCAGAACTCTGGATTGAAAAACCAGGCCACCAGCAGTGCCAAAGCTGCCATACCGCTGAAGTCAAAGGCTTCCTTGCGGGCAAGCATGGCATGCGCCTGGCTCAGAAGCTGTCACCAATGACGCCGGAGCAGGCACGACAACCGATGCAAACTGATGCCGGCCATGCCCAACTGGGCTGTAACAGCTGCCATAACGCACACACTGACAACCGCATCGCAGCCTCAACCGAAGCGTGCCTGGGTTGTCATGCCGACGACCACAGCCTGGCCTTTGAACAAAGTCCTCATGGTCAGCTCTGGCAACAGGTTCTGAGCGGTGAGCGCACCGCCGAAGAAGCCGTCAGCTGCGCAACATGCCACATGCCACGCGAGTCGGTCGATCACTACGGCGACTCTTTCACCCAGGTGCAGCACAACCAGAACGCCACCTTGCGTCCCAACGAAAAAATGATCCGCAGCAGCTGCATGAGCTGCCACACCCTGGCGTTCAGCATCGATGCTCTGGCCGACGAAAAACTGATTAACAACAACTTTAGCGGAAGCCCCGACAACCATATCGAGAGCATCGATATGGCGGTGAGTCGGGACGTCAAACACCGCTAAGCCATTTTGCTCGACGTACTCAACCGCAACCATGAAGAGGCAGATATGAAAACAAAACTGACCCTGGCTTTGACCGCAGTAACTTGTGCCACCCTGCTGACGGGCTGTAACAAGGAAGAAGCAAAAGAAGCAGCGGCTCCGGCCGGTATCGCACCGCAGATTTTCACCGATTCACTGTTCGCAGTGATGAAATCTGACCGTACCAACTACACCAAACTGATTGTCCAGCGCTTGGGACCAAACAAGGGCGATTTCATCAAACCGAATGAACACTGGGAAGACATGGCTGAAGGCGCTCCGCTGCCAGCACAGATGTTTCGCTACGGTGCTGAAGGCGTGGCCGACATGACCTCCGACTTCACGTATTCATTGCAGTCTATTTGGCCAATCAACAGCCAGAACGCACCCAAAACCCCGCTGGAGAAAGAAGGTCTGCAGTTCGTTTCCGATAATCCGGGCCAGAACTTCTACGGCGAAGAAAAACTGGGTGACGTGACCTACTACACCGCTGTTTACGCCGATGTTGCGGTCTCTCCGGCCTGTACCACCTGCCACAACGAACACAAGGACACGCCTCGCACCGACTTCAAAATCGGTGACGTCATGGGCGGTGTCGTGATCCGCGTACCACTGGCCAGCCGCTAATCAGGCAAGGAGGACGTCACCATGAAGAACACTGCACTGCCTCGAACACTACTGGTGCTGGCCACTTCTGCGCTGGCGTCCGCCTGTGGCCCGGACACTTCTTCCGATACATCCGGGACACAATCTGAATCAAGCCCAGACACCGCAATGGTGGCATCGACGGCAGATAACTCCGGTGCGACAGGAGCAGCATTCAAACCCGCCACCCTGGACATGCCGGGTCGTCCCATTTGGGAAGCCAATTGCAAGGTGTGCCACGGTACCGGACTGGCTGGCGCCCCCGTCATTGGTGACAAGGACGCATGGAGCAAGCGCTTGCCACGCGGCAAGGATGAATTCTACGAACATGCCCTCAACGGCTGGGGCGATATGCCCGCCCGGGGCGGCAATCCGAATTTGACCGATGAACAGGTCACTCAAGCGGTGGACTTTATGGTTGCTCAGGCCGAGCCCTGATGCCATCGCAGCTTACGACAAGAACCTACCCGACTAGCTATCGATTGGAGAACACCATGACCCCTGAACAAATCACTCTGGTACAAGAATCCTTTGCCAAGGTCGAGCCGATTGCCGACAAGGCAGCCGAGCTGTTTTATGGCAAGCTATTTGAACTGGACCCATCCCTGAAGCCTATGTTCAAAGGCGACATCGCAGAACAGGGCACCAAGCTGATGACCATGATCGGCGTTGCTGTTCGCGGTCTGACCAACCTGGAAGCCATTGTTCCGGCGGTTCAGAATCTGGGCATCCGTCACGTTGACTATGGTGTTAAGGACGAGCACTACGACACCGTTGCGGCCGCTTTGCTGTGGACACTGGAACAGGGCCTGGGCGATGCCTTCACGGAAGAAACCAAGGCGGCCTGGACCGAAACCTACGTATTGCTGGCGACCGTGATGAAAGAAGCGGCAGCAACCGTTGAATCAGCCTGATATATACCTCTTATAACGTCAGTCCCAAAAGGAATTAAAGTGAGGCAATTCGCGATTTCCTCACTTTAATTCGTCAAGCCGCCATTTCCCTCATCCCCACCTGCTGGCAATCCTTTCACTCTGGAGTACACTGCGAAAGTATTCCGTATAACGACGACACAGCTTTGTTCAGTCATTGCACAGGTTATGAACAACACCAGAGTCGTTCGACTGACTGCCGGTCTGCCTGGCACACCGACGAGTACGATTACGCAGTTAATGACAGGAGTTCGGTGAATGCCAGAGGGTGCGGGAATCGCCAACCAAAAAAACATCAGACCTGATTTCGCCCACTTCGATTTTGGACAAGCCGAACTGGATGAAGAACGGCTGGCGCAACGGTATCGAACCAGTCAGCTCGACAGCATCTTCAATCTGGTCAAACTCAATATGGCAGGCAATCTGATCTCTGCCACCCTCACCATGATTGTGCTATGGCCAACCCAATCCCATGAACTGCTGGCAGGATGGTTCTGCTGTCTGCTGATCCTGATTATTCCCCCGGTTTTCGTTCAACAACGTCGAGCAGCCCTTACCGGACGTCACAGTCCATCGATCAAGAGCGTACAGCGCTGCGTACAGCATGCCGTTGCCCTGTCGGTGTGCTGGTCTGTCCCCTCGGTTTTTTTCTTTCCATTTGCAACTCCGGATCAACAAGTGTTTATGGCCACCATCGTGGTCGGAATGATGTGTGCCGGCGGTTTTTCGCTCTACACCATTCGCAAGGCAGCGTGGTTGTTCACGGGCATCATGGCCATAGCTGCTGCTGCAGGGCTGATCATGAGTCAGATTGAAATCATGCACTGGCTGCTGCTTTTGCTGGTGATTTACTCCTTGATTCTGCTGAACATCATCAACAGCTCCTGCCAGGTGTTCAGAAATAACGTCCTGGCCAATTTCGATATGGAACGGCAAAAAGACGTCATTGAGTTATTACTGACTGACTTCCAGCAAAGCACAACCGACGTACTCTGGCAGGTGGACGAGCAGCTGACATTGCAAAATCCCGGCCCGGAGCTGGCCAGCAGGCTCGGAAAAACCAAAGCCGAGTTGACCGGCATGCCATTTGTCGAGGCCATTCGCAGTATCCAGCAAAACCTGCCAGAAGATCTGATTCACTCAGCCAGCCTGGGTCTCTATGAAGTCGAACGACTGTTCAGCGAAGGTAAAGCCTTTCAGAAAGTTGAACTGCCGGTTCGACTGGGTTACCAGGAATCCTGGTGGACAGTCACAGCCAAGCCGCAGGAAGACGGTCACTGGGTCGGCTGTATTTCCGACTTGACCGTGCAATACGAAGCCAACCGCAATGCCTGGAAGCTCGGCCACGAAGACGCGGTAACCGAACTGTCCAACCGCCGCGCCTTTCACGAATCGGTGGAACTGACATTACGTCATCTTGACGATGGCGATTCACACGGTGTGCTGTGTCTGGATCTTGATCGGTTCAAGTCGGTCAACGACGCTTTCGGGCACGATTCTGGAGACCACCTGCTGAAAATCGTGGCAAAACGTTTGAGCAAACATGCGCGTACCACCGATATTGTAGCCAGAACCGGCGGTGATGAATTCAACGTACTGCTGCGACATGTCGATCGCGAACGAGCACAGAGTATTGCCGAAAGCATGCTGCACAGCCTGCAGCAACCCTGTCAGATTGGCAGTAATAACATTCTGGTGGGAGCCAGCATTGGCCTGGCAATGGTACCTGACGATGGTATTGACCTGGATACTGTCCGCAAAAACTCCGACCTTGCGCTCTACGAAGCCAAGAAATCAGGCCGTGGGCGAGTGGTTACTTTTGATCCTTCAATGGCCGAGATGGCCAGCCGCCGAATGGAGCTGGAACAGGCATTGCGCTACGCACTGGCCACGGATGAACTGTCACTGGTCTTCCAACCGCAACGAAGTACCGAAAGCAACGCCATTGTCGCAGCCGAAGCGTTAACCCGATGGCATTCGCACGAGCTGGGAAAAGTAGACACCCAGACCTTCATCAACATTGCCGAAGACACCGGGCAAATCCATGCCCTGGGCAGCTGGGTGTTGTTGCAGTCGTGCCGGTTGCTGGCAGAACTGCCAGAGCTGCCTCGTCTGGCGGTGAATGTTTCACCGTTACAGCTCGCGAATCCGGCGTTTGTTGGCCACGTTAAACAAACCGTCAAACGTCATCGTATTGCTCCACAGCGCCTGGAGCTGGAGATTACCGAGACCGCGTTACTCGACGACAACCACGGTGCCGCCGAAAAGCTCTCAGAACTCAAGAAATTCGGGATTCGCATTGCACTGGATGACTTTGGTACCGTCTATTCGTCACTGCGCTACCTGCAATTTTTCCCGTTCGACAAGATCAAGATTGACCGCTCATTTATCAAGGAGCTAACGGCGTCTCCCACGTCATCAGCCATCGTCGAAGCTGTCATCAGCATGGCTCATGCCATGGACATGGAGGTGGTCGCTGAGGGAGTGGAATGCCTCGCCACACTGGAGCGATTGAAGATCATTGGTTGCGACACCGTTCAGGGCTACGCCATCGCCATGCCACAGAACAAGAGCTGCCTGATGGATGCGCTGGGAGAAACAGGCACCACAGCCGCAGTGTCTTCCTGACCGACCTTATTATCTGTGTCCCCGCCGGTTTACGTGCCCGCCAATGGCAAAGCCTGCTACCATAAACGGTCAAACGATGAAGAAGATTCCTGCCCCGATGACCGACCGACACTCTCCCCTTTCGTATCACGACCTGCTGGCAACCTGGCAGCAATGGATGGACGAAGCCCCTGATTTTCCGCCTCTGGATCAATGGCTGCGCAAACAAGCCAAACGGGGGGAGAAACTGCCATTTTCCCAGCGCCAGCAATTGCATGACGCCATGATGCAAGCCATGCACTTCCGCCAACTGGCCGATGCGCTGGAAATCCTGTTCAAGGATCCGGAATTCGACGACTGGTATAACTGGGATATGATCTGGAGCCAGAACAGCCTTCCCAAGGCCATCCCGCAGCACTTTTGGTACTGGATTCAACTGCGCAGCGGCGAGAACTGGCAAACGCCATATCAGCTATCCCAACAAAAAGAACGTCGCCGACATTTCATTGACTGCCGAACACGGGTTCAACAGCAGGAACATCCTGTTCTGGCCCTGCTGTGGTACGGCATTCGACCGAACTGGAGTACTCTGATAGAAGACAGAGCAGCAGCCAGCGAATGGACACCTCAGGCGCGCACCCATTTCGTCAGGTCACAGCCACATCGCCCACCGCTGTGGCTACGACCAGCCAACATGATTGACGATCATCAGCTCACACAGCTGGAACAAGCGCTGCAGCAAGATGGTGTGGAAGCGGGTCTTGAAAACGGGCGTCTTCAGGCAACCGGTGGCAGCGATATCTTTTATAGCCAGGCGTTCAAAAACGGTGAACTGGAAGTCCAGGATCTGGCCAGTCAGATGATTGCTGAATCATTAAACCCTCAGCCAGGGGACAAAATCTGGGATGCCTGTGCGGGTGCTGGCGGCAAGTCATTGGCAATGGCATCCGTGATGCAGCAGAAAGGCTCGATCACAGCGACCGATATCAATGGCCGCAAACTGGAAGAACTGAAACGCCGCTCCAAGCGCGCTGGCTATCGCAACATACGCAGTTTCGAATGGGATGGCGACAGTCCACTGCGCCTGCCTGCCGAAATCAAGAAACAGGGCGGCTTTGACAAGGTACTGGTGGATGCCCCTTGTTCATCTTCCGGAACCTGGCGCCGCAACCCGGATGCGCGCTGGCGCACCACCGATCGCCGCGTAGACCTTCACAAGCTGCAGCAAAAGTTACTGCAGCAGGCCGCCAGAGGCGTAAGACAAGATGGCCTGCTGGCTTATGCAACCTGCAGCTGGTTTGTCGACGAAAATGAGGATCAGGTAAAAGAGTTTCTCAAGCAGAACCCAGACTTCACCTTGTTACATCAGAACCTGCTTGGTTCTCCCGAAGTCAATTCGGACACCATGTTTGTTGCCGTTATGAAACGTGTGTCATAGCAGAGCAGGATCCAGTAAACCGCCATCTTCCAGACACAAAAAAAGCCGCTTGAGTTAAGCGGCTTTTTTCATTCAGGAACGGATCAGGCTGGCTGTTCAATACCCTTCATGGTCAGTTTAACGCGACCTTTTGGATCTACGTCCATTACGTGAACGTTAACCATCTGGCCTTCTTTCAGGTAATCGCTAACGTTCTCAACACGTTCTTCGCTGATCTGGGAGATGTGCAGCAAGCCGTCTTTACCCGGCAGAACGGTGATGAAAGCACCGAAATCAACAATCTTGCTGACCTTACCCGTGTAAGTAGTGCCCACTTCGATCTCGGCGGTGATAGCTTCGATCATGGCTTTCGCCTTGTCAGATGCTTCCTTGTCCGCTGCGAAAATCTTGATTTCGCCGCTGTCATCGATATCGATGGACGCACCGCTCTTCTCGGTGATCTCACGGATGGTTGCACCACCC
>PBNY01000084.1 GCA_002723385.1 Oceanospirillaceae bacterium
CGCATGCTGGGCAAGAAATCCCTGTGGCAGGTCGGTACCGACCACGCCGGTATTGCGACCCAGATGGTGGTAGAACGCAAACTGGCGGCTGAAGGCCAGCCGGATCGTCACGCCCTGGGTCGTGAAGAATTCACCAGGAAAATCTGGGAGTGGAAAGAACACTCCGGCGGCACCATCACCCGCCAGATGCGCCGTCTGGGCAACTCGGTTGACTGGGAAACCGAACGCTTCACCATGGACGACGGTTTCTACAAAGCGGTTCAGGAAGTATTTATCCGCCTGTACCAGGACGGCCTGATCTATCGCGGCAAGCGTCTGGTCAACTGGGACCCGAAACTGCACACCGCCATTTCTGACCTGGAAGTCGAAAACAAAGACGTCAAAGGCAAGATGTGGCACCTCAAGTACCCGCTTGCCGACGGCTTGACCTACACCGACGAAGACGGCGTTGAGCATTCCCACATTACTGTTGCAACGACTCGCCCTGAAACCATGCTGGGCGACACCGGCGTTGCGGTAAACCCGGAAGATCCGCGCTACAAGCACCTGATCGGCAAGGAAGTGATTCTGCCATTCGTCGAGCGTCGCATTCCGATCGTTGGCGACGAACACGCCGACATGGAAAAAGGCACCGGCTGCGTGAAGATCACCCCGGCACACGACTTCAATGACTATGAAGTTGGCAAGCGCTGCAAGCTGCCGATGATCAACATCCTGACCTTCAACGCCGACATCCGCGAAGAAGCCCAGACCTTCACCACCGACGGCAGCGTCAACAACGATCTGTCCGGCTTTATCCCGGAAAAATACCGAGGCATGGAGCGCTTCGCGGCGCGCAAAGCCATCGTTGCCGACTTTGAAGAAGCAGGTCTGCTGGTGGACATCGTCGAAAACGACATGGTTGTGCCGTATGGCGACCGTGGTGGCGTGGTGATCGAGCCAATGCTGACTGACCAGTGGTACGTCGACGCCAAAACCCTGGCCAAGCCTGCCATCGAAGCGGTTGAAAACGGCGACATCCAGTTCGTGCCGAAAAACTACGAGAACATGTACTTCTCCTGGATGCGCGACATTCAGGACTGGTGCATCTCACGCCAATTGTGGTGGGGCCACCGCATCCCGGCCTGGTACGACGAAGAAGGTAACGTCTATGTGGGCCATGACGAAGCTGAAATTCGTGCCGCCAACCACCTGGCCGACGACGTTGAACTGATTCAGGACGAAGACGTTCTGGACACCTGGTTCTCCTCCGCCCTGTGGACATTCGGCACCCTCGGCTGGCCAAATCTGGACGACCCGGAAGTGGCCAGACGCATGGCCGACTTCCATCCAACCGACGTACTGGTTACCGGCTTCGACATCATCTTCTTCTGGGTCGCACGCATGATCATGATGACCATGCACTTCTGCAAAGACGACGATGGCACGCCACAGGTACCGTTCAAGACCGTTTACGTGACCGGTCTGATCCGTGATGAAGTCGGTCAGAAGATGTCCAAATCCAAGGGCAACGTCCTCGACCCACTGGATATGATCGACGGCATTTCCCTTGATGACCTGCTGCAAAAACGCACCGGCAACATGATGCAACCGCAGCTGGCCGAGAAAATCGGCAAGCGTACCCAAAAGGAATTTCCGGACGGCATCACGCCACACGGCACCGATGCCCTGCGTTTTACCCTCGCCGCCATGGCTTCAACCGGTCGTGATATCAACTGGGACATGAAGCGTCTGGAAGGCTACCGCAACTTCTGTAACAAGCTGTGGAACGCTTCGCGCTACGTGATGCTGTCGGTTGCCGGTGAAGAAGCCGTCGAGAAAGCCGCCGCCGAAGGCACCCAGATTGCCATCACCGACGAGATGAAAGCCGCTTGTGGTGTCTCTCCATCAGGACAGGGCGAGCCCGTTGTTCTGTCACTGGCCGACCGCTGGATCATCTCGCGCCTGCAACACGCCGAGACCGAAGTGCGTCGCCATCTGGATCAATACCGCTTCGACATGGCTGCCCAGGCGCTGTACGAGTTTATCTGGAACGAATACTGCGACTGGTATCTGGAGCTGTCCAAGCCGGTACTGTGGGACAAGAACGCCAGCGAAGAAGAAAAACGCGGCACACTGGGCACGCTGGTTCGCGTACTGGAAGCCACGCTGCGCCTCGCCCATCCGATCATTCCGTTCATCACCGAATCCATCTGGCAACAGGTCAAGGATCTGGCAGGCAAAACCGGCGACACCATCATGCTGGCGGAATACCCGGCTCCGCGTGATGAACTGATCGACGCACAGGCCGAAGCCGACATTGCCTGGCTGCAAGGTGTGATCACTGCCGTGCGCAATATCCGCGCTGAGAAGAACATCGGCCCCAGCAAGGAGCTGGACATCATCCTGAAAGACGGTGATGACGAAGACTTCCGCCGCGCCGATGAAAATCAGACCTTCCTGATGAAACTGGCCAAACTGGGCAAGATCACCTGGTTCAACGAAGGCGACACCCTGCCCATGGCCACCACCCAACTGGTGGGACAAATGGAAGTACTGGTACCACTGGCCGACCTGATCAACAAGGACGAAGAAATCGCTCGTCTGAACAAGGAAGTGGAGAAGCTCGACAAGGAAATCACCCGCATCAGCAAGAAACTCGGCAACGAAGGCTTTGTCGCCAAGGCGCCTGCAGCGGTGATCGAGAAAGAGAAGGACAAACTGGCTGGTTACGAACGTGATCAGGGCAAGATCAAGGAACAGATTGAGGCGATCAAGGCGCTTTGATTGTTACCTTAAAAAAAAAAGCGGGCCAATTGGCCCGCTTTTTTGTCTTATCTGGTCATTCCCAATAAACACAAACAGACTCCTCATTACTACGCTCCCACGTGGCATTTCAGATCCCGCTGTTATCTGGCCGCTCATTCTGACTTGCTTCCATAACATGTCTCTCGATGTCGGTTGGCAGAACGCTCTAACTGGTTAAGAATGCCCGTAAATAATAATAAATTCGGTGCTTTTCAGACTCTCTGAACAGTGCCTTGATCAGGGTGGGTCTGATGCCTGGTGTTTATGGATTGCATTTTCGTAATCTGAAAGGAGATCTGTTTGGGGGCATTACGGCAGCCGTAGTCGCCCTCCCTCTGGCGTTGGCGTTCGGTGTTTCTTCCGGTGCCGGGGCAATCGCTGGCGTGTACGGAGCAATATTTACGGGATTCTTTGCTGCGTTATTCGGCGGTACCCCCGCTCAGGTTTCCGGGCCAACCGGTCCAATGACAGTGGTGATGGCTGGAGTTTTTACCCAGTTCGTCGCCGTTGATCCAGAGTCTGGCCCAGCACTGGCATTTACGGTCGTTGTATTGAGCGGGCTTTTCCAGATCGGTTTTGGTTTTCTCCGTCTGGGCCAGTACATTGCCATGGTTCCATTTCCGGTTATCTCAGGGTTTATGAGCGGCATTGGCGTCATCATCATATCGCTTCAGCTTGCCCCATTACTTGGTCAACCCTCTCAGGCAGGAGTGCTCGATTCACTGCTGGCACTTCCCGTCAACCTGCTGTCATTGAACCCGGCTGCCTTGTTGCTTGGAACCCTGACGTTATTGATCGTTACGCGCTCTCCGGCCAAACTGGCCAAGTGGATCCCTGCTCCCTTACTCGCACTACTGATTGTCACGCCACTGTCGGTTGCCCTGTTTTCAGCGGGAGAGCTGGCAGTCATCGGCGATATTCCGACGGGCCTGCCCGCCCTGCAATTGCCATCCATTTCCACCGCCTTGCTGGGAGACATGTTGTTATCTGCGATGATGTTGGCTGCGCTGGGTTCAATTGATTCGCTTCTCACTTCTCTGGTCGCCGACAACATGACACGCATCCATCATGATTCAGACAGGGAGCTGATTGGACAAGGCATCGGGAATACGATGGCCGGTCTGTTTGGTGGTTTGCCTGGAGCCGGGGCAACCATGAGAACCGTTGTGAATATCAGGGCGGGTGGCAGTACTCCGTTGTCCGGCGCCTTGCATGCTCTGTTTCTGCTGGTACTGATCCTGGGAGCCGGTCCGCTGGCGGAAGCGATTCCCCATGCCGTATTGGCAGGCATCCTGATCAAGGTCGGCATCGACATCATTGACTGGGATTTCTTGCGAAGGGCGCGACGGGCACCTCCGGTCATTACAACTCTGATGCTGCTGGTTTTACTCCTTACTGTCCTTGTGGATCTGATTACTGCTGTCGCCATTGGAGTGTTCATCGCCAACGTGATTACGGTAAAGCGCCTGGCAGAGAACCAGATTGCATCCATTCGCTTATACAATGGCCAGGATCAGAACAACGCGATCCTGGGAGACTCCGAACGCGATCTGATTGACCAGGCAAATGGCGCGATTCTGGTGTTCCAGCTTTCCGGGCCGATCAGCTATGGCGCCTCAAAAGGCATTGAGCAAACCTTCTTTGCTCAAAGTGAGCATCAGACGATCATTCTGGATCTGAGCGATGTTCCCTTTATTGACGTTTCTACAGCAATGGCGCTTGAGACCCTGATCAAAGGCTCACATTCAGAGACCCGAGCCGTCTTTCTGGTGGGGGTCAATGATTCGGTGCATGACGTACTCTCAAGAATGCAGATCACCGGACTGTTATCACCCGAACGATGCAAACCAAATCTGCTCGCTGCCCTGAATGCTTCACTCGCCGGGCAATAGAATGAATCGGTGGAAAAGACCCAAAGCGGCTCAACCGCTTCCTTACAACCCTGCCTGGACTTTTGCGGGATTCCCGACAATCCCGACACGGCTTTCTGCCAGCTGATTTTGGGGTTACTTTCGAGCACGATGTAATCCACTGATTTTAATGGATTTTTCAAAGCTCATTGAGACAGATCAAAATTGGCTTTGAATTCGCAATACCCTCTTTGCCAAATGATCCACATCAATATTGCTGTTGCACGCCCACCTGACCACCGCGTTCGATTTTTTGACGCTGTGCGGGCGTTGCAGACAAGCTTTCAAATCAGCGGAGAGAGAACATGGCCGAATTTTACGTCGATAGAACTGCCACTCAGGGCGAAGACCATATTGTTCACAAAGCGGTTTGCGATCAGCTGCCGCCGATGGAAACGCTTTTCTACATCGGTTCATACGCCAGTGCAGATGCGGCATCCAATATCGCGAAGGGATATTTCCCCAGCGTAGCGACTTGCAAGGACTGCATTCCGGCCTGATTGGGCTCGGGCTGAATGCAGCCTTGTTTTCAGGTGTTACGGGGAATCCCGTCTGGTTTCACGCTTCATCCCACGCGTAGCCACCGGACACAGGATGTGAATGCAACTCGCTCCGTAACGCCTGCTTTTTCAGTCTTCGACGGGCTAGAGCGGCTGGCCGTTCAGCATCATCTGACCATTTTCCAGCTGGAAGGAAATCGGCTCACCCGACTGCAGCACAGCCATCAGCATGGGATGCAGAGGCCCAATCATCATCGCCGCCTGAGGGCCAAAGGAGGAATTCAGGTTCGCGCTCATGGCTGACATCATCAGGGTTTCGTCCGGGGCCATTTTTTGCTGGAACAGGCTGGAGAAGTAGTCTTTTGGCAACTTGTCCGACTGCAACGCCACCTTGCCACTGGCTTCAACAAAGCGCTGGCCATTCATATCAAACTGCAGCTGTTCGATTTCAAAGTAAGGTGACGGCGCCAGCAACGGATCAAGATTGTCAGTCAGGAATTGCTCCAGCTCTTTGGTTCCCGCTTCGGATGGGCCTGCCATCTGCAGCTGATTTGCCTTCATCAGGAAATCCTTCAAAATGCCACCATCCACACCGCCAGTGCGGGTCTTGAGCGACAAGTCCGATACCGCCCCCATCGCGCTGGTTACAGAAGCCAGTTTAAGCTCCAGGGTCCCCAGAACATCGGCACCGATGCGGGTATCCATTCCAAGCGACAGATTGTTCAGCTCGAACCCCATCATGGGGTTGGCGCTCTGGTTGGCGATTTTTGCGATGCTCATGGCAAAGTCACCCATCAGTCCTTTGTCATCGCCCTCATATCCCTGAGACCAGTTCAAGCCTTCCAGGCTGACAGTGCCCTCAGGCGAATGAATGTCCATGGTCGGCAGAACGAAGCTGGCCGTGTAAGACCCGATCAATGGATCGACATCAAAACCCTGCACCGAGAAATCCATCGGAAATGCCGGAGCAGACAGTATCGTGGCACCGTCCTCTTCAATACGCATGGCTGGAATCATGGCTTGTCCGGTGGCACCCTTGCCTTCCATTTCGCCAACAACCCGAATCTGCTTGCCATTGAACAGATCATCGGTGGCAGAGAACGCCATTTCACCAAGGACCCGGATGTCCTTGAAGGTGGTTTCATACTGAACACCGGACAACACGCTGTGATCAAGCTTGTAGTCGATCAGTATTTCCATTGAACCGTCATGCTCTGGAATCTCAGAGGAATAGACGACGCTGCCGGAGCTGCTGAACAAACCGCTTTTCTGATCAGAATGAGTGACGGTTACTGGCATGCCAGCCTGACGGGAAATCAGCTCCGCATCGGTCATTTTGACCAGTTCGGATTCGATAACCTGATTCATGCTGTACTGGGCGTAGGCACCGCCGCCGACAACCGCTAACGCACCAACGCCAATGACAAGAGCTTTCATAGACACCTTCCTGTGGGTGAGATTCTCAGGTGGGAATCCATTCTCGGCACTCCCTGCCTGTATTTCGTTCAGAGCGCCGCATAGTGGCAGGGTTTCGAGATACTGTCCAACTACTCAGAAGGGAGCAGTTTCTGGAACAATCTCAACGATTTCATATCAATAGAGCGCTTTATCGTTGCTTGTTCTACACTGACGGAACGCAAATTCTACAACCCGATCCCATCAGGAAATTATATGAAGTACGCTCCCCTGACTTTGCTGTTCACCGCACTGACTGCCACACCAGCCATGGCCAATGACCTTGAAAGCTATGCTCAAAAGGCCAAGGAGAAAGCCTCTGAAGTCGCTGGTGACGTTTCCGACTGGAGCAAGGAAAAGTATCAGGATGCCAAAGAAGTGGGCGGCGATGCGATTGACAACGCCGCAGACTGGAGCAAAGACAAGTTTGAAAACGCCAAGGACGCCAGTGCCGACAACCTCAAAGCCGCTGGCAGCTGGAGCAAAGAGAAACTGGAAACCGCAACGGATGCTGGTTCCGAAGCTCTGAAAGACGCTGGCGAATGGACCAAGGATAAAGCATCTGACGCCAAAAACTGGGCCGAAGAAAAGACCGAATCCAGTGAGAAGCCGTGGTGGAAATTCTGGGAATGAGTTTCTGAAGAAACGCTCTCAACTTGTGAAGGGCTTATCTGCCCCCAACAACTCGCCTTCTGAATAGCGGGTCGATAGCGCCCGCTGTTTGGCTTTCGTCAGTCCCTTGAATACCAGCCCGTACGAATGGTCGCACATGCGCTCGAGCTCGCCTCTGGGAACGTCGCCCTGCAGCTGGATGGTGTTCCAGTGACGTTTGTTCATGTGATAACCCGCCGTCACCGACTCGAACACGTCGCGTAATTCCAGCGCCTGCTGCGGGTCGCACTTCAGGTTCACGTAGTCAACGCCATTACGTCGATAGACCAGGGCAAACATTTTGTCGTCGAGTTTGAACACCCAGGCGTCATCGCCGAATGGCATATCACACCAGGCTTCCGGTTTCTGAACGAGATACCCGGCAATGGCCTTCAGGCCTTCCGGCAATCGCGCCAGATATTCAGCTGTACGGTAATCATCCGTGTGATTCATGGTCAGATTTCCGGCGTGCCCTGTCAGTCTTCTTCCGATCCCTTGCGGATCAGGAAATGATATTCGCCATCGCGCTCTTCTGAAGCCAGCATTTCATGACCCAGGAAATTGCAGAATTTAAGAAAGTCGCGCTGAGTCGATGGGTCGGTAGCAAAGATCTGGATGACATCCCCGATCGCCACATCGGCGATCAGGTTATGCAGCATCATTACTGGCTCCGGGCAAAACAGTCCACGAGCATCCAGCTCGCAGGCGATGTCAGGAGATTCCTGCGTCATGTGATCCCCCTGGCTCAGTCGTCGCTGATTTCAATGGTCGGCATGGCGGACGCGCCAGCACCGGTTTGATTCAGCGCCACCGCCATATTGCGCGCCGCGTGACGGTACATCAACGCCACGTCGGAGGTGTCATCGGCGGCAACGACCGGCGTACCCGAGTCGCTTTGTTCGCGAATCCAGGTCGCCAGCGGCAGAGAACCCAATACGCGTGTCTGATAGGTTTCAGCCAGTCGATGAGCGCCATCGGTACCAAAGATATGCTCGGCATGGCCGCACTGGGAACAGATATGAATGCTCATGTTCTCGATCATACCCAGCACCGGGATGTTCACTTTCCGGAACATTTCGACGCCTTTTTTGGCATCGGCCAGCGCAATGTCTTGTGGCGTGGTGACAATCACCGCACCGGAAACCGGGTACTTCTGGCTCAGGGTCAGCTGGACATCACCCGTGCCTGGTGGCATATCAATCAGCAGATAATCCAGCTCGCCCCATTGGGTCTGGTTGAGAATCTGCATCAGTGCACCGGCGACCATCGGGCCACGCCACACCATCGGCGTGTCTTCAGTGACCAGATAGGCCATCGACATGCTTTTTACGCCGTGAGCTTCAATGGGGACGAACCACTTGTTGTCGATGGTTTCAGGACGGGTCCCTTCGGCCACACCCAGCATCAGGCCCTGACTTGGACCGTAAATATCAGCATCCAACAGGCCAACCCTGGCGCCATCACGGGCCAGGGCGACCGCCAGGTTAACCGACGTTGTGGACTTGCCCACGCCGCCTTTGCCGGAAGCAATCGCAACGACGTTTTTGACCTGAGCCAATGCTTCGTTGCTGTCGTGGCTTTTGTGGGAGGCAACCTGCCACGCCACCTGAACATCGGCTTGTTCGCAACCGTCGAGGTTCTCCAGCGCTGTTTCCAGCAGCTGGGCAATACCGCGTGCAACGCCATCTGCCGGATAATCCAGCAATACCGAAACGCTGACCTTGCTGCCATCCATCTGAATGTCCTTGATGGCATTGGCGCTGACCAGATCGGTTTCCAGATAAGGATCCTGATACCCGGACAGGGCCGCTTCGACTTGAGACAGGGTCAATTCTGACACGCACTTCACTCCGCTGTTGTTCACACTTTCGGGCCGATTGTACGCCCCTGATTGCGGATGAACAGCCATCTGGCCTAAAACCCAGTGTTTCAGTCGGCTTTTCGCCGATGATGGCTCAGGCCCGGCTCAGAATACCTTTGATACTACGCCAGAAACGGGACGTTTCAGCAGCGTAATAGACGTGCCCGCCGATGCGCACGGCGGCATACATCAGCCAGGCTTTCCAGACGGGAACCTGCTCCAGCTCGCGCAGCAGGTAATAGAATATGACATCGTGAAGAACGCGTTTGGTGCGATCTTCGTACCCGGCGTCATGAACCAGGGACGGCACCCGAAATGCCTTGTCGGTTGGCTTGCCGATCAACCATTGAGCGAATCCGGGTATCGACGCGCCATCCCATTGGAAGCCCGACTCAATCCCGATGGTGGTGGTTTTGCCATTAGCGGAGAATTCCAGGTTTCGGTCATCTCCCGTGTATCTGAGTCCGCTCCCCTCGAGCTGGATATCGTCAATCAGTCCGGTCAGATCTGTTTCGCTGCAGATACGGTAGGTTTTACCGTCATAGCCCTTGATGCGCATACTTCATCACTACTTGCACAAATTAAAAGGCCGCTAGCCTGCTGATTACAGACCGCCAAATCAACCATTAAGACGCCTGTTTTACCCCATTACGTGCGTGAGGTAACAAACTGGCTAATTGTCTCTGCCATAAAGCTGCAACGTGGCATTAACCGGAACTTGGTAGAAAACCGGAACCAAGGGCAACGCATTGAGTTATGACGTTATGATTCCCCTGCTTTTTATCACCGGTATTACCCTCGCCATTGTTTCTGCCGTGCGCTCCGTATTGTGGTTGCTCAGCCTCGCCAGCCCGGCTTTGATTGATCAGGCCATCGCGGTACTGGGTGGTATCGGTCTGACACTGGGTATGTACGGTTTGTCTGCCCGCACAGCCCTTCCGGACGTGTCCGACATCGAACGCAAGAACCTGAATGCCACCATTGTGGGTTTATTGCTGATCAGTATTTACGCCTCGTTCGACTGGGCCGAATCCGGATTTCAGGCCGTTGCCATCACCTCCAATACCAGTTCGACCATCAGTGACGAATTGCAAAACCTGCTGAGTGATACCCGTTCCATCAGCGAGAACCAGCTGGCCAATGCCGATGCCCTGACCGCCATTGGCCACAACAGCAAGTCCAATCGTATTGCCGACCAGGCGTCTGACACCATCGAAACACGGCGCAAGTTGCTCGATGATTTGCAGCGATATCAGGCCAATAACAGTCGACCAAACACCGGCAGCAGTGCGACCCTTTTGGGTGATTCACGGTTTATTATCTGGGTGTTGCTGGCCACCTTGCTGGACTGGACGGGCATGACCGCTGCCCGGCTGGCGGCGGCTGACACGGCTTCTGAACGCAAGCGCAAGGAAGAGGAAAATATTGACCCGCTGCTGGAGCAAATCAGTGCCGAGATCAAGGCGGGACATCACGGGGAGCAGCCAGCCGTCGTCCACGTCGCCAAACATCACAAACAACCGGATGATCGTATCCGGCTAATCTTTCAGCAACTGATGCAACGCGGCGAACTGGTGCGTCCGGGCATTCGTTACCAGCGTGTTGCCTCCTGACGGTTTGTGACGTCAGAACCCGGCGTATCAGTAGCCGGGATAAATGGACTCAGCGTAGAGCTGTAAATCCTGAAGCAATGCCAGCTTGCCGGGCTTGTCCATCATGGCATGCGCTGACTGTTGCAGCGCCTCAGCAAACTGCTGGAAGTTCATCGCGCCAGTGCCATTCTGCTCGGTCATCAAACGCTGCAGACGCAGCTGTTCCCAACGTTCGCGCTCGTCGGAACTCAGAGATTCGGGATAATTTCGGGCGCGATAGCGGAACAGCATTTCCTCGCCGCGGACATCCTGAAACGGATTCGGGTATTCCGCCAGCGCCTCCGGGCTCAGACGGTGCAAGTCATCCATGGCCTGCTTGTCAGATCGGGAGAAAAAGCCACTGTAGAGCTGGCCATCCACATCCGAAATGTCATCGAACTGGCGCTCGCCAAACACCTGATGCATTTTCGCGCTGAGATCCGGGCCATTCTTGATCGCAGCCAAATGCTTGCGCAGACGATCTCCATTGAGATTCCAGCGCTCGGCCTGATCGGGCGTCAGGGTTTTGGCGGGGGCCACCACCGGTGCCTTGTTGATGTGCAGCTCTTTCAGCGGCAGACGCTCCATCCCCTCCGGCATCTCATCCGTTCGGGTAAATACACGTTGCTGGATCTCTTCTGCGGATAGATCAAACAGGGGGGCCGGATCGTGATTCAGATCGAACACCACCAGGCTGTTCTTGTTCGACGGATGCCAACACAAGGGGGCAACAATCGCCATGCAACCCTGCTCCACCGGGAACATGCCGGAGATGTGTACCAGTGGTCGATGACCTGCGACGTCGATCAACTCAGACACCGCCTGTTTGGTTCGAAGCCCGTAAAGATAACGGTATAACTTCGGCTGTTTGTCACGAATCAGTTTCGCCAATGCAATGGTTGCCCGCACATCCGACACCGCGTCGTGCGCTTTGCCGTGATCCAGGCCGTTGGCGGCGGTCAGGTGTTCCAGCTTGAAGCTGGTTTTACCGTCTTCATGCTTCGGCCATTCGATGCCTTCCGGGCGCAAGGCATAGGCACAACGCACCACATCGAGCAAATCCCAACGGCTATTGCCGCCCTGCCACTCGCGGGCGTAGGGGTCGAAGAAATTGCGATACAGGGTGTGACGAGTAAATTCATCGTCAAACCGAATGCTGTTATAGCCTGCCGAGCAGGTACCTGGCTTACTGAAGAATGTGTTAATTCGCGCAATAAACTCAGTTTCAGGAACCCCATCGCGCTGGCAATCCTGCGGCGTGATCCCGGTGGTCAGCACCGCCTCGGGATGCGGCAGATAATCGTCCGACTGGCGACAGAAAACCTCCACCGGAGGCTCGATCTCGTTGAGATCCTCGTCAGTACGAATCCCCGCAAACTGGGCCGGACGATCCCAGGCCGGATGGGTTCCAAAAGTCTCGTAGTCGTACCAGACGATGCTGCTCACGCGATATCTCCTGCCAATCAAGCACTTGTCAACGCGGCCATACTACCAGCAGTTTCTGCCTGCCACGACAGGCGAATATCCACACCGATACAGCTGTGTTTTACTGCCACGTAACCTGGCGGTAACGGAAGCGCTTCCCTAATCAGGCGCGGACGGTACAATGTGCCCGCTTTATTTTCCCAGTGACAGCTTGAATGGATCAGCTCGATGGCCTTTTTTAAGAATTTTCTGAAACCCAAATGGCAGCATGAAAACCCCGACGTCCGTCGTGAAGCGATTGCCGACCTGGATTCCACCGAGCAACTCCTGACGTTTATCCAGCAAGAGTCTGAGGCCGAACTGCGCAAGCTCGCGGTTGAGCATATTTCCGATGAGAAGACACTCGATGAGCTGTGTTCCCACAACCAGGCCGAAGTGCGTGATACCGCCCAGACCCTGTTGCTCAATCTGCTGCTACCTGCGGGTAAAGGCATTGATGACATCAGTGACACCCGCACGCTGATACGCATTGCCGGTCTGACTTCCGATCATGAGTTGCGTCTGGCCGCCATTGCTCGCCTTACCGACGAAGATGAACGCTTGCAAATCGCCACCACCCACGCGGTTGCCAAGGTGCGTCTGGCTGCAGCCGAGGGTATCCATGACGCCGACCGTCTGCACAAGCTGCAGCACCACGCTCAGGGCAAGGACAAGGCGGTGTACCGTCTGTGTAAAGACCGCCTGACGGTCTACAAGGCAGAACAGGAAGCCCGCGAAGCACAAAATCGCAAGATCGAGCACATTATTCAGCAAGCCCAGCAACTGAATCGATTGGGTTACGGCCCGGATTTCAATGGCCGTCTGCAAGTCCTGAACAAGCAGTTCGCGGAGTTCAAGGACTCCATGACGGCCGATCAGGCTACCCTGCTGGATCAGGAACTGACCTCAGCAACCGAGATTCTCAAACAGCACGAAGAGGAAGAGCAGCGTCTGGCCGAATCTCGCAGCCGTGCTGAAGCCGCAGAGAAGACACAGGCCGACATTCTGGAACGTCTGTCATCACTGCTGGAAACCGCAATTTCTTCCCAACCAGAGGCACTGCAGCAACAGCTTCAGGCCATGGATCAGGAGTGGCGTGATTCCCAGTCAGACAGCAAGGCCAGCGGCGACGCCCTGCGTCAATACGAAAACCAGCACCAGCAGGTTCTGACCATTCAGGCGTGTCTGGCACAGTTTGCCGAGCATCAGGAAGCACTGGACAAATGGCTGTCTGCGTCCCTGCCGGGCGACATGAAGGGCCTCAAACAAATCATCAAAAACGCGGACGAATGGCAAAAGCGTTTCAAATGGCCAGCAGAACAGGATCAGCCCGCCTGGATCGGGAGCATTCGCGAGCGCAAACAACACGCCAGCGAGGCGCTGTCAGAACTCGAAGGTCAGCAAAAATCCCGCATTGAAACCATCGACCAGCAGATTGCCAAGCTGGAATCCTTGCTGCAGGAAGGCCACCTCAAAGACGCCAGCCGTCTCTATGGTCAGCTGAACGCCGGTTTGCGTCAGGTGGACAGCCGTCTGGTTCAATCCCAGCAACGCCACGTTCGCTCACTGGGCGGTCGTCTCGGTGAGATGCGTGACTGGCAGGGCTTTGTCACCATTCCGAAAAAAGAGTCCTTGTGTGAGGCCATGGAAGCGCTGATCGACGCTGACATTTCTCCAGACGTATTGGCCGACAAGATTCAAGTGCTGCAGGACGAATGGAAAACCCTGAACTCATCGCAGCCAGATCGTGAGCTGTGGCAGCGTTTCCAGACCGCTGGTGACAAGGCCTTTGAACCTTGCCGCGCCTATTTCGCTGAAGTCGCAGAGCAACGGCAGAAAAACGTCGACCTGCGGAACCAGCTGATTGAAGAACTGACGCATTACGAAGCTGCCTTCGACTGGGCCAGAGCCGACTGGAAAGTGGTTCAGAAAACCCTGGATGCGGCTCGCGAGACCTTCCGCAGCTACTCCCCGGTCGACCGCGGTGCACACAAGGACACCCAGCAGCGTTTCCACGACATTTGCGACCGCATTTACGCACACCTGAAAGAAGAATTTGATCGCAACCTCGACCAGAAACGCGCTCTGATCGAACGTGCAGAAGCCGAAATCGAAACTGAAGTGCTGGCTGACGCCATCGAGACGGTGAAGGAGCTACAGCAGCAATGGAAAGACGTGGGCATCACGCCGCGCAATGCTGACCAGAAACTGTGGAAGCAATTCCGTCAGGCATGTGACGCGGTCTTCAACCGCCTGGAGCAGGAACGCGCCGAACGTAAGGCTCGCATCGACAACGTGGTGCAGCAAGCGGAAGAATTGCTAGCCGAAGCCGAAGCACTGGTACAACCCGACACGGATTACCACGATGCCCGCTCCCGCTTGTCTGAGCTGGAACAGGGCTTTGCTGAGCTGGAACTGCCGAAATCGGCCCACCAGCGTATCCGCAAGGGCTTTGGCCGCGTCAATGACACCCTGAGCAACATCCAGCAGGCCCAGCAAACGGCGGCCGAAAAAGCCCGCTGGCAAGGTCTGATTGATCGTCTGCAAGCACTGGCCAGCGGCGACGAAAACCAGTGGCAACAGGCTTCCGACCTGCCATCGGGTTACTCTCTGGCGGCGTTCGAACAGGCATGGGACAAACGCTCCGACGACAACAGTGACAGCGCCGAAGCCACCGACCTCTGCATTCAGCTGGAAATTCTGGCGGGCATTGACTCCCCGGCGACGGACAAAGCGCGCCGTATGGAACTGCAAGTACAGCGGTTGGCTCAGGGCATGGGTCAGGCAACCGATCTGGATAACGAACGCGTGCAGCTGGTTGGCCAGTGGCTGACCCTGAACGTATCGAACACTCAATCCCAACGCTTTAGCAACGCGGTTGAGGCCAGTATCCGTTAAAACAGAGGTAAGAGACCGAATATTCAAAACTTGCGACACACGCCAAACTCCACGAGGTGTCGCAAAACTTGAAGAGCGGGCAAATCAATGCTAATTAAAGCTGTGTCTGTATAAACAATTTCTGTTCATTTGAGGTCGAGAGACACATGAGCATTGTGAAGAAAATTGAATATTCCCTGAAGGCCGGAGTCGCCGGAGCCGCGCTGGGTCTAGCAGCATGCGGGCTTCTTTCGTTTATACCTGCAGTGACTGTCTCTCTCGGTGCGGCAGAAGTCATCGCCGCCGTCGGATCGGTTGCTCTTTCAACCTATACCTTCGCTACTGCATAAGTCACAAAACACCACAGGGAGTGTGGCGCTTGAGTTTCATCTACAACCCGACCACTCCCGAGGAATTGCTGAAGTTCTACTTTGCATGGGTTGTCATGCTGATGCTGGCTCATATCATTTGGGACTGGCGCCATCCGAAAACTCCGGATATCACGGTTTCTCGCATCACCAGCAAAATCAACGAAATCTACTCGTCGGCCAGTACAGCCAATTCTTTTTTGCTGTGCTCAATTCTGCTTAATGGCTTCAAAGATCATCCGCTGTTCAGTTCTGACGCCATATACCTGCCTCTGGTGCTCGCCAGCATTGTTGGCATGGCTGTCGGCGTTCGAGGTCTGGAACCCACGGAATAGTTGTTGGATTCGTTTGTTTTCTTGCCCGTTCCCTGTTCGTCAACGTAATCTATCCGCTCCCGCCGCAGGAGTTCTCCCATGTTTCGATTACTGTTGTGCTGCACCCTGTTTATGCTCTCCCATCTGACATTGGCCCAACAGGACACCAGTACGTCTGGCGATGAAGGCCAGGTTTCGACGCCACAACCTGAAGTACTGCTGGACAATCTCGATCACCCCTGGGGTATGGCCTTTTCGAAACAGGGCTTGCTGATTACCGAACGCGCCGGAAGACTGAGAGTGGCGCGTCAGACAGGCCGCAACGGTTCGCCCGGCTGGCAGTTATCGAGTCCGGTCAGGGGATTACCCGACATTGATGTCGATGGTCAGGGGGGCCTGCTGGATGTCGCCTCCTGGAAGGACTGGGTGTATCTCAGTTTCAGCAAGCCGGTTGGACGCCGCAACACCACAGCCGTCATTCGCGGCAAGCTGGTCGGTGACTTTTCCGGCGGCTATACGTTGGCCAATATCGAACCAATCTTCGAGCAAAAACCCGCCTACCCGTCCCGTATTCACTTTGGTTCCCGACTGGTATTTACGCCCGATGACTATCTGTTTATCACCCTCGGTGATCGTGGCTATCCACGCGAAAACGCCCAGCGTCTGGACAATCATCACGGCAAGCAAATCCGCCTGCACCCTGATGGCCGAATCCCCAGCGACAATCCCTTTGTCAAGCGCAGCAACGCATTGCCAGAAATCTGGTCTTACGGACACCGCAATATGCAGGGTGCCGCCCTTCATCCAGTCACCGGCAAGCTCTGGACTCACGAACACGGCCCCAGGGGCGGGGATGAAATCAATATTCCGGAACCCGGCAAAAACTACGGCTGGCCGGTGATCACCTACGGCGAAGAGTATCGCGGCGGCAAGATTGGCGAAGGCACCCAAAAAAACGGGATGGAACAACCGCTCTATTACTGGGTGCCGTCCATTGCCCCGTCCGGGATGCTGTTCTACACCGGTGGACGCTACGCGGGCTGGGACAACAGCCTGCTGGTCGGATCACTCAAGTTCCGCCAGCTGGTTCAGCTGAGCCTGTCCCGGGATGAGCAGAACCCGCACATCCAGAGTGAGAAACGGCTCTATGGCTATAGCCAAACTCCCGCCATTGGCGAGCGTATTCGCGATATCGAACAAGGCCCGGACGGGCTGATCTACCTGCTCAGCGATCAGGATAACGGCAAGCTTTGGGTGCTGAAGCCGGATGACATTCCGCTGAAACACAGTCAATAACCAGAATACCGGTCGAGCGTTCGCAAACCAGCGAGCGCTCGACCGGGTCATTCATCCATTGACACCGATTACTCCTGACTGGCCCGCAGCAATTTCTTGTTGATCTTGCCAACACTGGTTTTCGGTATTTCACCGACCAGATCAATGACTTCCGGGATGGCCCATTTGTTGATACGGCCTGAGTCCACATAGGTCTGCAGGTGTGTCTTGAGGGTTTCCGGGGTCAGTTCTGCGCCCTGTGCAACCACCACTTTCGCCAGCGGACGTTCGTCCCAGCGTTCGTCCGGCACGCCGATGACGGCCACTTCGACCACATCCGGGTGCAGGCTGATCAGACTCTCGATTTCGAGCGAGGACACCCACTCTCCACCGGTTTTGATCACATCCTTGATGCGGTCTTTGATTTGCAGCACGTTGTCCGGGGCGATGGAACCGACGTCACCGGTATGCAGCCAGCCACCTTCCCACAGTTCCTGACCTTTCTCCGGTTCTTTCAGGTAACCCTGGGTCAGCCATGGCGCACGCACCACCACTTCACCCATTTGTTCACCGTCGTGCGGCAAATCGTTTCCATCCAGATCGACGATCTTCAGATCCACCATCGGAGCGGCAATGCCGGTGCAGATACGCGCTGGCATTTGCTCTTTCATTGGCAGATCACGGATTTCCTTGTTGAGATAGCGCACGGTCAGAATCGGACAGGTTTCCGACATACCGTAGGCTGTAAAGAAGTGAATGCCGCGTTCGGCCATTTCATTCGCCAGTCCCAGTGTGGGTGCACTGCCGCCGGTCATCATCTTCCAGCCATTGAGGTCGGTGGTTTTGGCCTCCTCACTGGTCAGAATCATCTGCAGCACCGCCGGTACGCCGTGGGAGAAACTCACCTTCTCTTCGCGGAACAGCTTGACCATAAAGTTCGGATCGTAACGACCCGGATACACCTGCTTGGCACCCATCATGGTCGCCACATACGGCACGCCCCAGGCGTGTACGTGGAACATCGGAGTCATCGGCATGTAGACGTCATCGGAGCGGAACACCGCCAGTCCGTCCAGCGAGCCGAGCGTCATCGCCGTCGAGAGTGTGTGCAACACCAGTTGGCGATGAGAAAAGTAAACGCCTTTCGGATTGCCCGTGGTGCCGGTGGTGTAGAA
>PBNY01000085.1 GCA_002723385.1 Oceanospirillaceae bacterium
ATCCCAACCAGAAAACCCGGCCAATGAGTGCGTAAAACACCGGCTTTACTTACAATCCCGATTCTTGTCACCACTTAACCTGCCCGGAGAACATTGTCATGGCAAAACGCGAAAAACAGGGTGGACTGGTTTACTCAACCGAGTTTGGTCGCACCTGTCCGGAATGTCGTGAACCCATCGATAACTGTCGTTGTGGCGAGCCTGAAGCCCCGCAGGGCGATGGCATTGTGCGGGTATCGCGTGAGAGCAAGGGGCGTGGTGGCAAGGTGGTGACGCTGGTGAGCGGAATTCCACTGGTTGGCGCCGAGCTGAAAACCCTGGCCAAGGAACTTAAGAAGAAGTGCGGTGTGGGCGGTGCTTTGAAAGACGGTGTGATCGAGATCCAGGGCGAGCAGCGTGACTTGCTGGTCAGCGAGCTGACCAGACGTGGCTTCACTGTCAAGAAAGTTGGTGGCTAAGGCCTTCTGCCTTGATGTCTTGATCCGGATGTCCTTGTTGCTGAGCGTTTGACTCGGTCGATTCGAGTAAATGCTGTTGCAGCGCGCTGCGGATGCCATCCGGCAGAGGGCTGGATTGTTTGGTCTGGTAGTCGAAGTGCACCATGATGGCAGTTCCTTCGGCGACCTTGTGCTGGTCTTGCCACAGTTCGTGGCCGATTTGCACTGATGAGTTGCCAAGTTTGCGGATAAAGGTACGTACCTCGACATCGGTTCGGCAATGAATCTCGGCTTTGAAGTCCACTTCGATGCGGGCGACGATCAGGTCGACTCGGGTGAAGTCCATATCCGGGCTGAATAATCTGAAGATCGCCTCACGCCCGGCAGCAAACCAAACCGGTACCACGTTGTTGTTGATGTGTCCCTTGGCGTCCGTTTCGCTAAAGCGCGGCGTTATTTGTGTTTTCCACATGGCGTCTGTTCTTTTTGTGTTTTTGTCGTGTTCGAATTTTGGCATTGGCCTGCATTCGGATTGTCCGCTTTGATGGTCATTGTTGACAACCGCCTGCGTTTTCCTCCCACTTGATTGTGACCGCTTGATGTACAAAAAATGAACTTGTCCCCCTTCTTGACGCTGTTCAAAACGTAACCGGATTCTTCCCTTAGTGTCATATGGAGGGCGTAATCTGACCACGAAGTGGTTTGATTATGAGGATGGTATGGAAGACGTTTTGTTGTTCCTGGAGCGTGGTGGTGAGGTGGTTTATCCCATCATGCTGGTGATATTCATGCTCTGGGTATATCTGTTTGAACGGGTGTTTTTTATGCTGCTCGTGCACCCGTCCCGTTACCGGGCGGCGCTGGCGGAGTGGGATGCCCGTGATGACAAGCAAAGCTGGTATGCGCAGCAGGTTCATCAGGATTTGTTGGCCAGTTTGAATATGGGCCTGAACTCGGGTTTCAGCACCATTCGGATGTTTATTGCGATTTGTCCGCTGCTCGGCCTGCTGGGTACGGTAACGGGCATGATTGAGGTCTTTGATGTGATGGTGCGTATCGGTGCCGGTAGTCCGAAGCCGATGGCGGCGGGTATTTCAAAGGCGATTCTGTCGACGGTCGCAGGGATGGTGGGAGCCATCAGCGGGTTGCTGGCCCAATCGGTACTGATGCGTATTTTTGACAAGGAAAAGCGTCGCATCAGCCGCACGCTGAGGTTTGATGCCTGATCTTTGTTATTGATCAACGGAACGGCCCTGACAACTGTCAGGGCGTTTTACCAGTTAATCTTCCCCGATAAACCCACCGGTCTGATGCGCCCACAACTGGGCATAAATACCCCCCAGCGCCAGCAGTTCCTTATGGCTGCCCTGCTCGACGATGCGGCCTTCATCCAGAACGATCAGACGATCCATTGCGGCAATGGTGGACAAGCGATGCGCAATCGCAATCACGGTTTTGTCCGCCATCAGGTCATTGAGGCTGGACTGAATCGCGGCTTCGACTTCCGAATCCAGTGCTGAGGTGGCTTCGTCCATAATCAGAATCGGTGCGTCCTTGAGCAATACTCGGGCGATGGCAATCCGTTGGCGTTGTCCGCCGGAGAGTTTGACACCGCGCTCGCCGACCTGGGCTTCCAGCCCGACATTGCCCATCGGGTCGTGCAGTTGATCGACAAAGGTGTGTGCCTCCGCACGTTCTACGGCTTGCAGCAGTTCCTGTTCTGAAGCATCCGGACGACCGTAGAGGACATTGTCACGCACACTGCGGTGCAGCAGTGAGGTGTCCTGGGTGATCATGCCGATGTTAGCGCGCAGGCTTTCCTGGGTAACGTCGGTGATGTCCTGGCCGTCGACTTCGATACGACCACCATGGATGTCGTAGAACCGCAGCAACAGGTTCACCAGTGTGGATTTACCCGCACCGGAACGCCCGACGAGTCCCACTTTTTCACCCGGCTTGATGTGCAGATCAAGCTGTTCGAATACTCTGCGGCTGGTGTCGTCACTGACGCCCTTGTATTCGAAATGCACTCCACGGAAATGGATATCACCCTGGTTGACGGTCAAGGTCTTGGCGTTGTCCTTGTCCTTTACTGCAAGAGGCGTCGACAGGGTGTTCATGCCGTCGGTGACGGTACCAATGTTTTCAAACAGGGCGCCGACTTCCCACATGATCCACTGGGCCATGCCGTTGATGCGCAAGGCCAGGCTAATGGCGATGGCAATGGCACCGACGGTGATTGCGGCTTCTGTCCACAGCCAGACGGCAACCGCTGCAATGCCGAAAGCCAACAGGTAGTTGATGGTCTGGATACTGACGTTCAGGCCAGTGGCAAAGCGCATCTGGCGATACACGGTGTCTATGAATTCGTTCATGCTGCTACGGGCGTATTCCGTCTCACGCTGGCTGTGAGAGAACAGCTTGACGGTTTGAATATTGGTATAGCTGTCGACAATGCGTCCGGTCATGTTGGAGCGTGCATTGGCTTGTTCCGTCGCGACATTCTTGAGCTTGGGCACGTAGTGCAGCTGTAGCAGGATGTACAGCAGCAACCAGATCAGCATCGGGATCACAAGACGCCAGTCGGCAGAGGCGACGGTAAACAGAATGGTGGTGAAATAGACCAGTACGTATACGGCCAGGTCGAGAATTTTCATCACGGTTTCACGCACGGCCAGCGCGCTTTGCATCACCTTGGTGGCCAGTCGCCCGGCAAAGTCATTCTGGTAAAACTCCATGCTCTGGCGCAGCAGATAGCGGTGCGCCAGCCAGCGGATTTTCATCGGGAAGTTGCCCAGTAAGGTCTGATGAATGATCGCAGCGTGCAGGAAGCTGACGGTCGGCAAGCCGATCACCAACAGGGCGCTCATCCACAACAGCTGTTGGCCTTGTTCACTGAACAGGGTGTCCGGTTCCTGGGTCGAGAGCAGGTCGACCAGATCGCCCATAAAGCTGAACAGGGTGACTTCCATCATCGCCAGCATGGCGGTTAATACCGACATGGCGATCAGCGGCAGCTCAAGGCCTCGCGAGTAGTAGCGGCAAAATTCGTACAACCCTTTGGGTGGTTGCTCAGGGTGTTCGGGAGGAAAGGGGGAAATCAGGCGTTCAAAGAATTTGAGCATGGTGGGCGATCACAATGGCAGGATTGTCGAGGCGGCACACTCTAGCTGAATGTGATGACAGCCGTAAGGTGGTATCTCTGGGTTTCATTGTTGTTCGGCGGGGATCAAACCCCTGATACCCGCATGGGTTTTGACTCCGACAGGCAAGACCCTGTTATCAAGCAATACACGAATTGACCATTGGCTTGATAAGGGCTTGTCATACGAAAGACGAATTGATTACTCTGTAGTCAATTCAGGCAGGGACGTGTTGCAAACGCGACGGTACACAGTATGGAAACTCCTCCTCTCGATCTCCTTCTCAATGGCTTGGCCGTCGCAGCCGGTGCGGCGCTGCTGGTCGAGCGCTTTATTGAATTGCTTCAGTCATTGCGCGAACGCGCCAACAACACCTTGCTTCACGAGGCTTCGCAGCAAGTCGAGCAGCAACAGCTCGGTTTGGGTTTGAATCAGGTTGAGCAGCTGAGCAGTGAGTTAAAGCGTGATCAGTCTTCCACGCTGGATGCGCTCGACACGGTGTTTCCGGCTGTTTCTGCGGTTGGCGAACCGAAGTCCTCGGAGTTCGAACGTCACGATGCGATTCCCTGTATTCCGCTGCCGACCTTGTCCGCACAACAAGCCCGACTCACAGCGTTTCTGAAACTGGCTCCGGTTGCTGCCGGTATTGTTCTGGCGGCGTATTTTGAACTCCAGTTGCTGGCGTTGTTTCAGGGTAAACCCGTGCTGCCGGTGGCCACCTTGATTGCTCAGGGGGACGCGGGCGCATTCCTGTACCGGATGTTCGATATTTTCCTGTCGGGTGTGCTGATCGGCGGTGGAAGCCAGCCTGTTCACGTGCTGATCAAGTTCATTACCCGTCGTCGTCTGACTTCCGCCGAACAGGAACGTCAGGAGGCCACAGGACGAAGTGAAGAATGTCAGTTGCCAGCGACGGCTTCTGCGACGGCCATCCCTGCTGCTCATCCTTACCAGTGGCAGTCGATCACTTACCTGGGTGGCGTAAAGCCAGCCTCGTTGGAAAATACCCACAAGCGCCTGGCCGATGCCGATCAGATCGTGGTGCATCACACCGCCATGCACAGCCAGCTGGGGTTTGATGCCATCGTGGATGAGTTCCTGGTGACCAAGCAGTGGCTGACGGGATACCACGCTGTGATCATGCCAAATGGTGATATCAAGCCCTTCTGCCGATGGGATCGTACCGGCAACCATGCGCGTGGACATAACCACCACACGCTGGGAATTGCCTTGCATGGCAACTTTCATCAAAGCGGGCACGATGACAATGATCGCTACGCAAATGACGATGGACAGTTTGGCAACGTGCGTCCGACTGCCGAGCAACTGCATTCAGCGGCTCGTCTGATTGCGCTCTGGACCTTTCTCTACCCGGATATGAAAGACGACTTTCTGGTGCCACATCGCCAACTCAATTCTGGCGCAACGGTGTGTCCGGGCAGCCGCTTTCCTTGGGAAACCCTGACGGGAGAAGTCGCAGCATTTCGCCGTCACTGGAGTCAGCAGTCAGAGGCACTTGCTCATATCGAGGCCTTTTCCCGACGTCAGTATGTGTATGCCGGGGAACGACCGGGGCTGTTTTCGCGGTCAGAATCCGGCGAAGAGCGTCAGACGGTTGAGGAGGCATCCTGATGGAACAGACAACATTTGATGCGACCCTGCTGTTACTGACTGCGGTGCTGTTCTACACCTTGCTGATAGAACGGTTAATGGAAGTGCTCAAGGCCTGCTACGACTATGCCGAGTTTGCGTTGGGAGGCCGGGAGTACTGGAATCGCTCGGCACAGCGCCTGGTTCAGCGTCTGGACGAACAGAGAAGCAATGGCCGAATCCAGTATGAAATCAGCAAGGCGATCAAGGATTATCTGAGTCGGGATCACCCCGGCCTTGAAGGCGTTGAGGCGCTATCTGCCGAGCAACTCAGAACGCTGACATTGAGAGTGGTTATCAAGGTTTGCGCCATCCTGTTGGGCGTCATCGTTGCGTTTGGCATGGGCATCAATGTGTTTGACCTGCTGCGTGATATGAACACTCAGGTGCTTGCCGAAGCCGGCAAAGAGGCTGCGAAAGTCAATGTGTATTTTTCCTCTGATCGGGTACCGGATTGGCTGGGTACCTTGCTCAGTGGCATTGCTATGGGGCTGGGCAGTGATCCACTCCATCGAGTGATATCGCGTCTTGAAAAAGCGCGAAAGCAAAGCAAGGAAGCCTAGGAAACGACAATGCAGAGAATGGATATGCAACAAAAAGGAAAGGAAGTAACGCCGTATATGCACGCTGTATCGCATAAGAAACATAACAACAAACTTCTGTGCAAACGAAAATAAAACGGGGAACTGTATGATGGATATCTCGCCGCTTGCGTCACCCGATTCCTGGTTTCACTGGTTACTGACATACGCCGACTTGCTGTTCGGGTTGGTCTTTCTGATCGTTGTGAGCCTGTTATTGCCCGGACGAGTCCGGTGGATGGTACTGACATTTGGTCTTGGTATTCTGGCGTTGCAGTTCTGGCAGCGTCGCAATGCCAGAGCTGAATTTGCCAGACTGGATCAACAACGCAGTGAATTGCGTGAGCGTCTGGCAGAACTGGATGGGGAGGTGGAATCCCTCAGGCTGGAGAACCAGCGACTGGAATCCCGACGGCAGGAACTCCAGCTGGAACAGCAAGCCGTGGAAGAAGAAGCCGCAGCCCTGGCTGCTGAAGATGCCAGTTTGTCGGATGCCAGGGAAGCTCTGGCTCGTCGTCGGGCTGCACTTCAGCAGGAAAATATGGAGGCAGTGGCTCAACAGCAACGTGTGTCTTCGGCACTGGAACGCTGGCAGAGCTGGCGTGATCGTCAGGAGCAGCTGACATCCAGAGCGCCTTCAACATCCGCTGCTGGTTCGCAGGAAGTGATCACACCATGAAATCGGTTTTTCCATTGTTATGCATGGCTGCGGTATCGACCTTAGCCATGGCCGAGCCTCAGGCCGACTGTGACGTATTGCTGCGTATGTCCGATTTCACGCGGGTTCAGATCGACGGTGAATGGTTTGATGTCGTCAGGCCCGGAGCGGTTGAGGCGTCGTTGGAACAAACCGGATGTGCGCCAATTGCAGCCGAAAACCAACGCTTGCGTGACCTGGTCGAGACTCAGAACACACTGCTCGATGATCAGGAAACCCTGCTGACGCGCTATGAACATCAACTAACCAGTTACCGGGAGGTTCTGGACCGGGCCACGCTGCTGAATCAGGAATACGAAGCACTGTCGAAGGACTACAGCATTCAGGTGACTCGCTACGAAACCGTTTCGGATGAGTTGAGTGGCGTTGCCCATGATCTGGATGATCTGGCCGGAAAGTACCGCGACATAGCTTCTCGAATGCTGAATCGCTATCGCCTGGGAGCCGCTCTGGGGAGCGGTGACGAAGGTGGTTTGGCCAAACAGGTACATGTTGGTATGGAAAGCGTGAATATTTACCTGCATGAATATCAGGGAAACACTAGCGCTCTGGTGGGGACTGAACTACGCTGGTAGCCATATAAACAGCTCAATTGTATGGGGCATATGGCAACCATAATCATTCCTGCGCACAACGAATCGACCGTTATTCGACGGTGTCTGGACAGTGTTGTTAACCAGCAAGGCGTCCATCAGATTATCGTGGCTTGTAACGGATGCACTGATAATACCGTGAGCATCGTACAGGCGTACGGAGATCAGGTGACGTGTCTGGAATTATCAAAGCCTTCCAAGGTCTTCGCCCTGAATGAAGCTGAAAAGCTGATTCTGAGTTGGCCTGTGTTCTACATTGATGCCGATACGGAATTGCTGGATGGTTGTATTGAACGCGTTGTTCAGGGAATGGACGAACGGCAGTTGCTGTTGGCGGCCCCTGAGCCAGAAATCCGTCTGGATGAATCGTCCTGGCTGGTAAAGCAGTACTACAAAATCTGGTACCAGCTGCCATACATCAAGTCCGGTCTGGTCGGTACTTGCAGCTTTGTTCTTGCCCGGAATGGCCGGGAACGTTTTGATCGCTTTCCCGATATTATTTCTGATGATGGTTTCGTTCGGGCCCAGTTTGAGGATCATGAGCGAGGCAATGTCCCAGGCTCTGGCATCATTATTCAGGCCCCCCGAAATCTGAAATCACTGATCAAGATCAAGACCCGTTCCCAGCTGGGTATGATGGAGCTGAGAGCCAAGGGGCTGATGCGTTTTCAGGAACAGAAATCCTATCCCAACTCCTTATCTTCACATTTGTTCAGCAAAAACTGGCTGGCGACCAGTGTGTACATTGCTCTTGCCTTGTTTATGAAACTGCGTGCCCGCTTTCAGTCCACCCGCATGAACGCCTATCAGTGGGAGACGGATCACTCCTCTCGCTAGACCTCATTTTCAGCAGACACAAAAAAGCCGGGACAAATGTCCCGGCTCAAGCGGCTTCCTGGAGTAGCTCTGTTTGCGCGAGCGTTCAGACTGCGCTTTTTCAAGCTATCAAGTCATGGCGATGAGCGACATCAATAACTGGGCAGTTTCTGAACGCTGGCCTGATTGGTGTCGCCTGACCTGTTTTTACCTCTGGTTAACAGTTGGTTACTGAACCACGCTTTTATTTACGATCCGTTTTCAAAACGGCTTCCACATCACGCCAGTCCACCAGCTTGAAGTTTTGCAAGTCGTTTGGCATCAGGTTTCTGCCGTCTTGAACCACCAGCAAGCCCTGAGGGTATTGCTCACCAAGGTAGGCGGAACGAACGGTCAGACCGTCGGTTTCTGAAGCGCCATCAATGCCAAGTCTGGCATTCAGGCCGACACGGAAACGGCCAACGTAGTCATAGGGTGCGTCGGCGTTGTAGACCAGATAACTGTCATTGCCCTGACTGGAAACCACCAGCAGATTCTCAGTGTCGGTCTGGTAAACATCCAGGCCTTCAACGTCGGCAAACAGGTGCTCGGCGGATGGCTGTCCCAGTTCTGTGACCAGAGTAAGCTGGTCACCATCGTTTGCGTCGGCACCGATGAGCCAAATGCCTCGACCTTCTTCACCCACAAACAAATTGCCTGCACGATCGTCGGCAGCACAGCCTTCTGGTTGGGTTTCGACGGCAAAGGTACGCACCAGTTTTCCTTGCCATCCCTTGCCGGTATCCAGAATCTGATATTGCTCGTAGCGGCCGTCCTTGTCGTTGATGAAGACAAACACGTCCTTTTGCGCGCTCTGGTACATGCAGAGGCCATAGACGTCGTTCAAGGTTGTGACGACTTCGCCTGCTGTGGTCATGTGGCCACTGCCTGGATCAATCTGGAACAGGCTGATGGCCTTGCGATCGCGCTGGCTGGCGGCAGCGATGTCGGCAGGCTTGCCTTTCATGCTGAAGCCCTGACGCAGGTCGACGTTGTTAACGCGGCCCACTTCGAGGAATTGACGGGTTTTGCCCTGCAGGTCGTAACTGTAGAGACCCTGCTTTTTGTTGGTACCCAGAATCAGGCTGGCTTCCGGGCGGGTCGGATGCACCCAGATGGCCGGGTCATCGGCAGCATCTCCCGGCGTTTTAACCGCATCGGTCTCAGCGGATGCCGGAATGTAGGCCATGGATTCCCGCTGGTGGGATTGTGCGGGTCTGGCGATGGACAACGATTCCAGCTGGCCGGTTTCGTCGTTCAGAACAACTGCTGTGATCTGTTTATTGATGGCGCTGGCCTGAAGACCGTCAATGACGGTGTTGGCGATGGCATAACTGGCAACGTGTTGTGTGGAACTGCCGTCAGGAGTCGCTTCAATCTGGTACTGATGCAGAATATCGCCGTCTTTCTCACCCGCCAACAGGGTGTTGTCGACGACTGCCAAAGGACCCGCGTTTTCGGCCAACTGTCCCCATGGAGCTACCAAATCAACGGGTACGCGTTGCACCTGGCTTTCTGCACGTGCGTTGTAAGCCCAGATACCAATGCCTTCTTCACTAACGAACAGGCTTTCAGTGACATCGTCAACGGCACAGTATTCGGTGCCAGGAGGCAGGGAGAAGCTTCGAATAACGGGCGCAGAGAGCTGCTTGCCGTTGCTTGTCAGCAGCAATTGGTGAGCAACGGCTTCTTCATCCAGCGCAAACAGTTGTAAGGGTTCACGTGGTGGCTGATACAGACACAAGCCTTCCAGTGCCCATGGCAGAGACTTGCTGACAGCAACTTCGGTAGCGCTGTTGTTTTCAATTGTGGTCAGAACCAGCTGATTGTTGTGGTTCAGACTAACGGCGATGTGGCCGGTTTCGGTTTGGCGCACATCCAGATATTCCACCGGCTCCGGGTACATCAGCTGATGTTGCTCGGCATTGTCACGAAGTACCAGTGACAAGCTGCGCTTTGGATCAGCGCTGATCCAGGAAGAAGCCTCCAGTTGGATCGCTTGCTCCCCGGCAAGGTTCAAAGGCTGGGCACTGACTGAAACAGGCAGGGCCTTTGAGGTGTGGGAGGCCGCTGCTGATGTTGTGGCGGTACTGTCCTGATTGCTGATCGCCATCTCGGAGCAGCCAGACAGTATCAAACCGGTTGCGCTGATCAGCGCCGCTGCAATAGCCGTCATGCGACCAACGCCGGGAATTCGGAAATTCGGGGATTGCTGGTGGATCTTCATGAATACATCTCGTAAAGAAAGGGTTGAGAGGCGGGCTGGTCAAGCCCGCGTAGCCATCCGGCTTCCTGCCTGATGGCAGATGCGATAGCTGGCAACCCGGCGGGTTACCAGCTCGTTGCCGGGGATCAGAAGTTGGAGAAGCTCAGACCTACGGTGTAGGTTGGGCCGTAGTCTTCGTACTGAGCGTTGTACTTTTCCTTACCCTGGTAGGTGTAGTACGGCTCGTCAGTCAGGTTGGCAGCCTTGAAGCGCACCTTAAGCTGTTCAGACACCTTGTATGAGGCATTGAAATCCACCTGTGTCTGGGACGACTGACGAATGTCTTCGTTGTCGTTTTCCAGGCTACCAACTTCGTCGAGGTAATCTGATTTGTAGTTGGCGGCCAGACGCAGGCTGAGGCTTTCGTTTTCGTAGCCCACTGTCAGGTTGCCGGTTCGATCAGATTGTTTTGGCAGGTCGATGGTACGACTTAACTTTTCGTCGTTTTCGTACGTTGCAATCTTGGCTTCCGATTGTACGAACGTCATGTTGGCAGCGACCAGCAAGCCATTGAATGGGGCAGGCAGCATTTCGAACTTCTGGGAGTAAGCAAGCTCCAGACCTTTCAGGGTTGCCGTATCACCGTTTTCGTAGGTGGTTACTTTGCTGTCTTCTTCGTCCAGAAGTACGTTGTAACGAGAGGCGTTTTTCTGTTCGACTTCGTATGCGAAGTTATCGATGCTCTTGTAGAACGCAAACGCGGAGATGACACCGGCGTTACCGGTGAAATATTCAATACCCAGATCGAGGTTGTTGGATTCCAGTGCCTTGAGGTTCGGATTACCGGCTTCCAGTTCATTACCGTCGATAGCAACGTTGGGACGAATCATCTCGAACGTTGGGCGGACGATGGAGTTGGTCCAGGCAGCTCGAACCTGTGTGTCTTCTGCCAGTTCGTACTTGGCCAGCAAGCCAGGCAGGGTGTGAGAGTAGTCGTTCTTGAAGTGAGTGCGGGTTACATCCGCTTCTTCGTCATCTCCATTGACCTCATAGCCTTTGCTTGTTTGCTTGGTTTGTTCGTGACGGATACCACCAATCAGCTGCAGCTCATCCATCTCGATCTTACCCATCAGGTAAGCGGCGTTAATATCTTCGTCGATGGTGTAGTCTTCAACGTAGGAATCAACAAACCCTTCGTTGCGTGCATCCTGCTCGCTGTCGGCATCTGCCGCCAGAGAGTTCATCAGGGAGCGCAGCTGGCCCTTGTTCAGTTTAGGGCCGTAATGACCGAGGCTGTAGTCAACAGAGCCAGAAACGTAATCGGTCATGCTGATGTCGTCGGCCTCGTACTTGCGAACATCGACGTCCATGTGTTTCTTGCGGCTCTTCAATTTACCGCCAAACTTCACCATGGCCGGGTAGTCGTTGACCATCAGGTCACGCGTGATGTCGAGGTTGACAACGCTCAGGTCGTCGGTGGTGTGGCTCTTGACGCGTTCGATTTCGTCCAGCTCAAAGTTGGCTGTGTCGTACAGTTCGCTACCAAACAGGATTGGCTTGCGGGAGCCGTTAAAGCCGATGTTGTCGAGTTCAGCTTTGAATACGGCGCTGTCCATGGAATCCGGTTCTTTTTCCTGGGCGCTTGACAAACCCAAGTCGTATTCAATTGTCCAGTCGTTAATGTAGTGTTCGCCACCCAGGGTAACGGCCTTGATGGTCTGGGTTTCTTTACGATCCTTCAGCTCGCGGGCCACTTCACCCAAACCGGTATCACCAGAAGCTCGAGCGGTACTGTCGCGCTCCATTTCGCCATCTTCTTCAACCAGCTCCTGGAATTCAGCAACCATTGCCTGGCGCTGTTCGTCATCGGTAAATTCAGAAAACAGGGTGCGCAGGTGGAAAAAATTGTTGACGTCGTGCTGGTAGTCGACATTCAGGGCAGCACCGATACGCTCACGATTGATGGTGTAATCGCGCATTTCCATTTCTTCCAGGTCACCGTCGTCCCATTTGCCGCCGGTTTCCGTGTTTTCTGAACCAAAATCACGGCTTTCGTAGCTGGCCGCTGCGGCGAAACCCAGACGACGGTCTTTGTCCAGTTCCAGTGTCGTGCCGCCCGTCAGCGCCAGTTTCGGGTTGGTGTTTTCAGTCAATTCGTCGTAGCTGTATTCCAGATCAGCATTGTAGAACGTGCCTTCACGATCCAGCGCTGACAGGCTTTCGATTGCAATCGCGCCACCAATGGAGTTGGCGTCCATATCTGGTGTCAGGGATTTGGTAACGACCAGAGAGCTGATCAGGTTGGAGGGAATGACGTCCAGAGCGACAGAACGAGTACCGGCTTCTGGTGCCGGAATCTGGGTGCCGTCAACAGAGACTGCGTTGTAGTCAGAACCCAGACCACGAACGCGAACGAAACGGCCTTCGCCTTGATCGCGCTCAATCGACAGACCAGGAATGCGCTGAAGTGCCTCGGCGGCATTAGCGTCTGGCAGTTCACCGATGGCGTCAGAGTTTACTGCGCTGATGATGCCGTCGGCGTAGCGCTGGCGTTCCAGAGCACGCTGCAACTGGGCGGCTTGACCGATGACCAGCACTTCTTCGACTTCCTGTTCACTTTCGTTGAGCAGGACATTGGCGCTGACGACTTGTTGCTCGCTAACCTGAACGGTACGACGTTCAACTTCACGACCACTGATGGTCACCGTCATGGTGTATTCACCGGCGGCGACTTGCGGCATGCGGAAACGACCTGTGTTGTTGGTCAGTACTTCGCGATTCGCTTCTTCAAGGCGGATAACCGCGTTGCTGTAAACGGTGTTGCTGGAAGCGTCGATGATGCGGCCTTCAATAGTGCCGTCGGCCTGTGCCAGTGAAGCACTTGCAAGTGCGATACAGATCGCCAGTGGCTTGATGCTGGATTTCACGATCTCATTCTCCGTTGTGCAAATTGGTTAGGAGTAGTGCAGGGACGCGGCGACGGTAGGAATCCTATGTGACAATTTTGTTTCCGTGCCAGTGATTGGCTGTTTCAAAATCGCTTTAAACCGGTTATTTCTGCCGGAATTACAGCGTATTGAGCCAATCTGACCCCTTCCGGCTGGCCCGTATTTACTGGCAACTCAGTTAATTTCGGGTGTTTGGGAGGCGTTCAGATTTTTTAACGATGACAGAATGATTCTGTGTGATCTCATCTGACCCCCTGACGGAACCCGCAGTTATTTGTACGTGGTTTAATTCACTTGTCATTGGGATTTGGTAACAAACAGCAACAGTACGGGATTGGATGGTTATGTTTTCGACGTTGGCTTTGCACCGCCATAAACTGGTGCTGATTTTTGGCCTTGCAATTGCCGGGTTGGTGGCAAATTGGCTGGTGGGTACCCCGAAACAGTGGGAAGAGATTGACTGGCTGGATGTGGTAGGTGAAGGCGGTACTGCCGTCGCGTTGGCGGTCTGGATGGTTCTGATTCTGGGCAGTCGACCCAATGGTCGTGTGACGGATCTGCTGACACTTGGCCTGGGCTTTATGTTTCTGGCCATGTGGCAAGACAATCTGGATGAATTTATTCGTATTCCCGCTGAACAATGGTGGGATCAGTGGCTTGAATCCGCAGCGATGCCATTTGGCGGTATTTTGCTGACCTACGGTTTGGTGCACTGGCACAGCGAGCAATTGGCAATCAACCGTCAGCTGCGCAAGCGTGAACGAACGTTCAGGGAGCATCGCCTGGTGGATCAGCTCACCCAGATCGGGCATGCGGGCTACTTGAAAGAGCAGCTGGTGAATATCCGTGAACAATATGGTGAATCGTCGGTGGCATTGATTATGGTGGATATCGATCGCTTTGGTGATTTCAACCGTCAGTACGGCCACCGGGAAGGAGATTCCTTGTTGAGTGAATTGTCGGAGTTGCTGATGCTCAATTTACGTGATCAGGATCTGGTCTGTCGCTATGCGGCTGATCGCTTCGCTGTCGTGCTGCCAGAGACCTCTCAAACCCGAGCGCTGCAGCTGGCGTCCGAATTGAAGCGGGCCGTGTCGGCCTTTGCCTACAAGCACAAGGAGTCGGGGGTGACTTTGTACCAGAGCATTTCCACCGGGGTGGCGGCTGACTCCGGTTTACAGGCCGACCAACTGATTCAGGCCGCCAATAACGACCTTGAACAACGGCGTTTGTCTTTGACCAGTGGGTCGGTTCAGGTGCGAGTCTGATATATGACGACCACCGGGCAGCAGATCAGACAGGATTGGTACGAGGCAGATGACAAGGTCATTGCTGCCCATCACCAGCCTGCCTTGCTGATTGATCTGCTGCGTTCCATGGATATCTGCAGCCACCGTATTCTCCGTGGCACCGGCCTGTTTCTGGAGGATGTGCTCGCCGGTGAGCGAATGATCAGCCCTGAGCAGTTTATTCAACTGATTCGCAATGCCCGCAAACTCTCCAATGACCCCGGGCTGAGCTTCCGATGGGGCGCTCAGCTATGGCCGGGCCATTACGGCCAATATAGTCACTTGCTTGCGAACGCCGCCAATCTTGAAGAGGCGCTGGATATTCTGGTTCAGTACCGACGCTACCTGTGTCCACTGGTATCCCCGCGAATCGTGCGCGACAAAAAGCACTGTTATGTGCAATGGGTGGATGCGGTCGGACTGGGGGAAGAGTACGACTTCGTGATTGAAGCCGTCTCTGCCGGACTGGCATCCATGACACGGTGGTTGGCTGATCAGCGCCTGCCATGGCGTTTTACCTTCAGTTACGCCGAGCCATCATACCCGGAGCAATATCAGGTTAACCTGAATGGCCAGTGTGGTTTTGGCGTCGGGATTGATACCCAGATTATCGATATAGCATGGCTGAGACAGCCTTGGCACAAGGGCAATACGATTGCCGCTCAAGTGGCGCGCAGAGAATGCCAGCGTCTGAATGAAACGCTAGCGGCAGACAGTTTTCCGTACATTGTTTATCAACATATGCTGGATCACGTGCGTGAACCGTTATCTCTGGCAGATATGGCGGAGATATTTGATATGAGCACCGCCACCTTCAAGCGCAAATTGCGCAAGCACAATTGTCAGTTTCAGCGACTTCAGGATCGGGTTCGTTTTCATGTGTGTGTCTATCTTATTCACGTTAATGGCTGGAATAACGAACAAATCGCAGAATATCTAGCCTTTTCCGACAGCAACAACTTCCGCCGGGCGTTCAAACGCTGGGCGGGGTTCACTCCCAGTGATAGTCGTTCAATGGCTTTTTTATGATACATTGAATCGGCCAGTTTGTGTCATGAGCGAGCGTTTTGTAAGCGTCTGTTACAGCATGTTGCTGCCATTGCTGATTATTTTGTGATTGTTCTTGAAGATACCAATCTATCTCCTAAACTTGTCGTGGAGTTTGGGGAAGGAATCTGTTCTCAATATGAACGTGAATCAGTTTGCGCGTCTGTAAGATGGTTGACATTTCGGCCCGATACGATGTGCGAAACTTAATTAAGTGGTTTCATATTTACGTTTTATGTGTTGTTGAAACCGGCTTGAGGTGCAGATGTATTTCCTGCGGACCACAGGGCATTTGATGATTGTCCAGTTCCGGTTTTCGGACGTTGTATTTTTCAAATAGGTATTCTTCCGTGAAAAAACGAATCCTGACGGTATTTGGTACTCGCCCCGAAGCGATCAAAATGGCCCCGTTGGTCAAGCTGCTGGAAACCGATAACGATTTTGACAGCCGGGTTTGTGTCACCGGCCAGCATCGCGAAATGCTGGATCAGGTGCTGGGGTTGTTTGAGATCGTCCCTGAATTTGATCTGGATATCATGAAGCCCGGCCAGGATTTGTACGATGTCACTACACGTACGCTGATGGGGATGCGCGATGTGTTGCGTTCCTTCAAGCCGGACTGTGTGTTGGTTCATGGGGATACCAGCACGACCTTTGCAGCTACCCTGGCGGCCTATTACGAACAAATCGATGTGGGCCATGTCGAGGCGGGGCTACGAACTGGCAACTTGTTGTCTCCATGGCCAGAAGAGGGTAACCGGGTTCTGACGGATTCCCTGTCGCGCTGGCATTTCGCCCCCACTCAAACTTCTCGTCAAAATCTGTTGGACGAGAACGTCAGTGAAGACACGATTCGTGTGACTGGCAATACCGTGATTGATGCCCTGTATCAGGTCGTTGACAAGATTCACCATTCCCCTGAGCTGGAAAAAGAGTTGGCCAGCCAGTTTACTTTCCTCGATCCGCTCAAACGCATGATTCTGGTAACGGGTCATCGTCGTGAATCTTTTGGCGGCGGATTTGAGCGCATATGTCGAGCATTGCATGATATTGCTGAACGTTATCCCGATGCCGATATCGTTTATCCGGTTCATCTGAATCCCAACGTACAGGAACCGGTCAAACGGCTGTTATCAGACGTAGACAACATTCACCTGATCGAACCCCTCGATTATTTGCCATTTGTGTATTTGATGAATCGCAGTTATCTGATCCTGACCGACTCCGGTGGTGTGCAGGAAGAAGCCCCGTCTTTGGCCAAGCCAGTATTGGTGATGCGAGACAATACCGAGCGCCCGGAAGCGGTTGATGCCGGTACTGTACGTCTGGTGGGCACCAACAATGAAGTGATCGTTGCGAACGTTGTTGAGTTAATGGATGATGCCCGATCCTACGAGGAGATGGCCAAGGCGACCAACCCGTATGGGGATGGTCGAGCTTGTGCGCGCATTGTTGATGTTTTACGGGATGAAAAAGCCGAAGTGTCGAGCATAATTCGCGCCGTAAGCTAAACTGCTTGTCGAACCAATCATTACACTCAGGGGAATATTCGTGTCTATCAGGACGGTTTCGGTCATCGGTCTGGGATATATCGGCTTACCGACGGCTGCAGTACTGGCTTCCAGTGGCGTTAATGTTATCGGCGTTGACGTCAATGAACAGGCCGTTGAAATCATCAATCGGGGCGATATTCATATCGTTGAACCCGATCTGGATCAGGTGGTTCGTCAGGTTGTCAGCAACGGTAAATTGCGTGCCACGACCCAGGCCGAAGCGGCTGATGCCTTTATGGTCGCCGTACCGACGCCTTTCACGTCCGATCGCCAGCCGGATCTGAGCTACATTCAATCCGCAGCGCAGGCCATTGCTCCGGTTCTGTCACGTGGCAACCTGGTGGTGCTGGAGTCGACTTCTCCTGTCGGCGCGACGGAAAAAATGTCTGCCTGGCTGGCGGAACTGCGCCCGGACCTGACATTCCCCCAAAATGCTGGCGAAGAAGCTGACGTTCTGGTCGCTCATTGCCCGGAACGCGTGCTGCCAGGTCATGTATTGCGTGAACTCGTTGAGAATGATCGTGTGATCGGCGGTATGTCAAAAGCGTCTTCTGAAGCGGCCATTGCTCTGTACCGCAATTTCGTCAAAGGCGATTGCCTGGTGACCAACGCTCGCACCGCGGAAATGGCCAAGCTGACCGAAAATTCCTTCCGTGACGTCAACATTGCCTTCAGTAACGAACTGTCGATCATTTGTGATGAACTGGATATCAATGTCTGGGAACTGATTCAGCTGGCGAACCGTCATCCACGAGTCAATATCCTGAACCCGGGTCCAGGCGTCGGTGGTCACTGCATTGCGGTGGATCCCTGGTTTATCGTCAGCTCTGCCCCTGAATCTGCTCGTCTGATTCGCACCGCGCGTGAGATCAACGATTATAAGCCCGAATACGTGGTTGAACAGGTCGCCAGGGCGGCTGAGGCCTTTAAAGAGCCAGTCATTGCTTGTCTGGGGCTGTCATACAAAGCCGATATCGATGACTTGCGTGAAAGCCCGGCTGTCGATGTAGTCGCGGAGCTTGCGGCGCGCAACACCGGCAAATTGCTGGCCGTCGAGCCGAATATCGATACATTACCCACAACACTGGCAGAGTCTGGCGTTCAGCAGGCGACGCTTGTAAATGCGCTTGCAGAAGCTAACATCCTGTTGGTTCTGGTTGACCACATGGAATTCAAACAACTGGCACCGGAGGACTATGCTCGTCTGGTCGTTATTGATACCCGAGGTTTGACCAACGCTTCCTGACTTGACTGGTAATGGCTCAACATGGCTGAAAAGCACCCCGTCGTACTGCATATTGCAACCGACTTTCCTGATGGTTCGGGTGGAAACAGCACCCGTGCGGTTGCAAATCTTTTAAGCGCTACTGATGATGAGATCGAACATCAGGTCGTTTCGGTTCAGAGGATTAAAAAACCCGTATGGAAACTGGAACAGGTAAGTCCTGACTTACTGCGTATTCAGTTCTTCTCGCCACCTTACGGCCTGTTCAGCAATCTGGTGATGTTTTTTGTTTCCCTGTGGTTGTTTGCTCGGTTACGTCATCGAAAGATTGATCTGATCCACGCACATAAACTCACCACGGATGGGCCGTTGGGATACTTCCTGTCGTTGTGGAGTGGATGGCCGCTGACCATCAGTGTGCGTGGCGATACTGATTCCCGCTTTATTCGCTACAAGCCATTCAGTCGTTGGCTGTTTCGCCATATCGTGAAATGTGCACGGCATATTTTCTGGGTCAGCGCGTGGGCCAGAGCACCGATTTCAACGAAGCTGCATATTCCAGCGGAAAGTGAAAAATATTCCTTGTTGCCCAATATCGTGACGATACAACCACTGCCGGCAACTACCGTGACAGGCCAGCAAGGTGCTGAAGCTCCGTTTGTATTTATTGGCAAGTTATCCCAGGCCGACAAAAAAGGACTGTGGATGGTGCTGGATGCCATGGCGGTATTGCGCGACAAGGGAACACCGGCCGAGTTGGATATTTATGGCGGTGGCAGTACGGATGTATTGGCAACTGTGAATCAGCGGATTGAGTCCCTGAAGCTGGATTCACTGGTGAACTATCGCGGCAAAGTACCCCTGGATGAATTGAGCCGTACACTGCCGTCATACGCCGCTCTGGTTATGCCTTCCAGTAATGAAACCTTCGGAATGGTATATGTTGAAGCCTTGTTCAGCGGTATACCTGTCATTGGGTGCAGTCAATCCGGCATTGATGAATACCTGCCTGGCGATAAACAGTACGTTGTTCAGGTTTCACGCGATGACCCCCGGCAGTTGGTGGAGGCGATGCAGAGTATGCAGAGGGAACATCAGCGGCTTAAAGAAGAACTGCGTACCGATATCAGTAGGGGAAGTCTGGATATGTTCACGTCGGAAACGATTTCCCGGCATTACGTTCAAATCATGCAATCCGTGAGTTGCCTGACAGCAACTCAAG
>PBNY01000086.1 GCA_002723385.1 Oceanospirillaceae bacterium
CGCAACATCGCCGATGGTAGTGTGGGGCTTCCCCATGTGAGAGTAGGTCATCGTCAAGCTTTTAAACACAAAAACCCCGATCAGCAATGGTCGGGGTTTTTTGTTGCGTCGATGAAAATTTGCCCACCGCTACTACGATGTCTGCCGTATGAAAACTGGTGGCGTGTGCCAGCTTGAAGAGCAGCTTCGGGAGTGCTCTTATGGATTTTTCTGTCAGGAGTTTGAGTTATGGATCTCCGCCAGTTTGATCAGAAATTAAGAGAGGCACCACCAGCCCGGTATTCCGATGAGGTCTGGGCAAGGCTGTGTTGTGAGCAAGCGTTCCTGTCCATGAAGGAGGGTAATTATGCAGTTGGCGCCGTTCTTGTCAGTGAGTCGGATGAATTGTTGTCGTATGGCAGAAACACGGTGTTTGGTCATGGCTACAACAGCAGTCGGCATGCCGAAATGGAGGTCATTGATCGCATGGAGCGTGACTTCTCAGACATGAGCCGATCCGGTATGACTTTGTATGTCAGTCTGGAGCCCTGCCTGATGTGTTTCGGGCGAATTCTACTGGCAGGAATTGGCCAGGTTCGATACCTGACGGAGGATTCGGTCGGCGGTTTTACACGCGGCATCCATATGTTGCCGCCAGTCTGGAGTGAGTTATGCCACCGCACCCGTTTTGAGCCGGCAAGAGTGGACAGTCACTGGAGGGCACTTGCAAAGCAGATGATCGATGAGAACGCGGTGGCTATGCGTCAAAAGGTGGCCGCCGCCTGGCAGGGTAAATAACAGGCGACAGCGTCTTGGTAATGGCTTACTTCACGATATCAATCGGATAGATAGTCGCTTTTTTCAGTGATGGATTCAGCTGCAGCATTTGAGGTGCCAGCTTGCCCAGCTCCTTGGAGCGGTTCTTGGAAGAAGGGTGAGTAGACAGGAACTCCGGTGTACCGCCACCGCCAGCCTTGGCCATCTTGCCCCACAGGGTGACTGCGGCTTTGGGATTATAACCGGCACGAGCGGCCAGTTCGGTTCCAATGCGGTCGGCCTCGGTTTCTGCCGTTCGGCTGTTCGGTAATTCAAGTGCCAGCTTGGCTGCAAGGGCGCTACCGCCGAGAACCATCTGGTTGTTTTCACTGAGCTTGGCCGCAGCGATCAAACCTGCATTGATGAGCATGGCGCGAGACATGCGCTCGGCAGTATGATTGGCTAGCGCGTGGGCAATTTCGTGTCCCATGATTTGCGCCAGCTCGTCATCTGTCAGATTCAGTTTGGTGATGATGCCGGTATAAATCGCCATTCGACCTCCAGCCATACACCACGCATTCAGTGTTTCCGGGTCGTCGATAATGGCCACGCTCCACTTCCAGCGCTGTGATTTTGGATACATCCTGATGGCCTCAGTTACCAGGCGACCCGTGATGTTTCGGACTCGGCTCACCAGCTGGGGATCATTGACCAGTTGATCTTTCTGGTCGAGCTCATTCACAGTACTCAGGTAGGCCTTCTCTGATTCGGAGATGGCCTTTTCCGGTGAGATTGCCATGAACTGACTGCGACCTGTTGGTGACGTAGCACAGCTGATAACTCCGATGGTAATCAGTGCTACGATCAGCAGCTTCTTGAACATACGAAATTCCTTGGTTGATATTCCAGATGAGGAGAGTCTACGGTTATTGTCGTTAAGGCAAAACCCCGATTCTGACCTTATTAAACATAACTCAGGCAGCGCTATTTGCTAGACTACTGCGCCATTTTTTGAGGTTTCTCCGAGTGTTTTCCGATTTCCAGCTTCATCCACGATTGCAAGCCGTACTGACAGAGCAAGAGCTCCTGATTCCGACTCAGGTGCAAGTCGAGGCTATCCCTCCTGTGATGGATGGCAAGGATATTCAGGTGTGTGCCGAAACGGGGAGCGGCAAAACGCTGGCCTATTTACTGCCGTTGATGCATCGCTTGTTGAGAAACAAGCCACATCCAGATGCAGGTACGCGGGCACTCATTATGGTTCCAACCCGTGAACTGGCTGATCAGGTTTTCAAGACCGCCAGAGAGTTTTGCAAGGTCAATGACCTGGAGGCTGGCATGGTGTGTGGAGGCGCGGAATTCAAATACCAGGCGGCTCTGTTTCGGAAGAACCCCGATATCATTGTTGCCACACCAGGGCGTTTGGTTGACCACCTGAAACGTGATAGCTGTGACCTGAGTCAGTTGGAAATACTGGTGTTGGATGAAGCCGATCGAATGATGGATATGGGATTTGTTGAAGACATGCAGCTGATTACCCAGGCATGTTCCAGTCAGCATCAGACCCTGCTTCTATCCGCTACCTTGAGGCACGAGGGGGTCAGTCGGCTGGTGAAACAACTGTTGCATGAGCCGGTTCGCGTTACCACTCAGGCGGTCAATGAGCAGCATGAATTGATCCGCCAGCAACGCATTCTTGCTGATGATGATGCCCACAAGGATCGTTTGCTGGTCTGGCTGCTGGCTAATGAGTCATACGATAAAGCGATTGTGTTTGTGAATCGCCGTGACGATGTCGAGCGTCTGTCCGGTTTTCTGCGTCGGCATCGTGATGGCGTAGCCCAGTTGCATGGTGAAATGACCCAGGATGAACGCCGTTATGTCATGCAGCTTCTACGTGACGGACGACGCACCATTCTGGTGGCGACGGATGTGGCCGCCAGAGGTTTGGACGTTGAAGGGATTGACCTGGTAGTCAACTATAGCCTGGCTCGTAAGGGGGACGAGTATGTCCACCGCATTGGGCGTACGGGAAGAGCAGGGAGTACTGGTACAGCGATCAGTTTGATTGCGCCAAATGAGTGGAATCTCAAGGCATCGATTGAGCGCTATCTCAAGATCGAGCTGGAACCTCGCAAGATTGAAGGTTTGATTGGCAATTACCGTGGACCGAAAAAGCTCAAGGCCTCGGGGAAAGCAGCAGGCACACGTACCAGGAAAAAGCCGTCAGCGGCCAGGAAGTCTGCCCGTCCGGGGCGGAAGCCAACGACCAAGCCTGCTGCCAGGCGCAAACCGTCAGTAGAGCATCGTGGCAACCTGATGGATGGTGATGGTTTTGCCCCGATCAAGAAGAAACAGAATTCAAAGCCAGAGTCAGACAGCTGATTGCATCTGAATCTGGTCATCCAACCCCTGAATGATGGCTTGCTGCAGCTGTTCACAGATTGCAGGATCCGAATACGGCTGGCCATCTTCATTCAAAATGAAGAATATATCTGACACGCGTTCACCTTCCGTAAGAATCTTGGCTCCCTGCATTTGTACACCAAATTCCGCAAAGATTGCTCCGACACGTGCCAGCAGACCAGGCCGATCGGCGGCAGTGACCTCCAGTACCGTGCGATGCATGTAAGGGTCATTGCTCATGGTGACCTGAGTGTCGACCTGGAAGCTTTTCAGAATGCGAGGAGTGCGGCGCTGGATAATGGTTGAGTACTCTTCCGGGCAGGCGAGTGCAGATACCAGTGATGCACGGATTTCTCCGAGTCGTTCCCGATCATCGATTGGCTGGTTATCCTGATCCAGCACGATGTAAGTGTCTACGGCGGTGTGGTTTTTCTCAGACGTCATGATGCGTGCATCCTGAACGTTGAGGTTGAGCTGATCCAGCGTGGCTGTGGTTACCGCAAACAGATGTTGCTGATCCTTCATATAGATAAAGATCTGGGTTGCACCTTCGTAATCTTCCACCGAGGTTTCGCGGATCGAAACCAGGGGGGTTGTCGCCGTGCCATGCTCCTGAATCGCGATGGTGTGCCAGATGATGTTGTCGACATTTTCCCTCAGGAAATAGTCGTCACCGGCGTCGCCCCAAATATCCCAGACCCTTTGTTCGTTGATTCCCTGGCGCCGCAGTATTTCAATCGCTTCTTGCTGAATGGCCTCGATGTAATCCTCCTTGTTCAGAGGATTACCCAGCCCGCGTCTTAATGCCCTCAGGGTGTTGTTATAAAGCTCACGCATTTGTTCAGCACGCCAGCTGGTCCAGAGCTTCTGGTTGGTGCTGACCATATCCGCGACCGTGACCAGATAGAGCAAATCGAGATGGAGCTTGTCACCGATTTCCAGGGCAAACTGGTGGATGTCTTCCGGATTGTTCAAGTCCAGACGCTGAGCCGCGTGAGACATGGTCAGGTGATTGCCGATCAACCAGCTGACCAGGTGAGTATCGTTGGCACTCAGCCCATGTTGCTGGCAGAACTCCTGACTGATGCGTTCGCCGTGCTGACAGTGATCACCTTCGATGTATTTACCGGTGTCGTGCAGCAAGGCGGCGAGATACAGGATTTCGCGCTTGGGAACCTTGTGAATCAGCTTGGATGCGATGGGGTAGGATTCGCGCATCTTTGAATACCGCAGGCGGCGCAGGAAGCGCATCATCCGGAAGGTGTGATCATCTACTGTGTGAATATGCAGCAGGTCGTGCTCCATCATGCCAATCACGTGGCCAAACTCGGGAATGTAGCGTCCGAGGATGCCGTAGCGCATCATGCGAGAAATCTCGCGTACAACGTGTTGTTCGTTGCACATCAGCTCGATGAAAAGCTTGTTGTTGACGCTGTCCTTGCGGAACTCGTCGTTAATCAGATGGCGGTGGTCCCGCAGTGCCCGAATGGTATCTGAATGGATTCCAATCACATCCGGTGTTTGGGCCGCCAGCACAAAGACACGCAGTATCCAGCTCGGTTCTCGCGCAAAGAGCGCTTCATCCTTCACCTGGAGGTAACCATTCTGGAGATTAAAGTGGTCGTTAATACGAACAATACAGTCATCGTCTTCGCACTTCATGAAGTCCTCATTGAAGTGCAGCAACAGCAAGTCACAGATTTCCGTGGTGGCCAATTGGTTGCGATAGAAGCGGGTCATGAAGTTTTCGACGCCGAGACGATTACCGTCGTCTTCGAAGCCCAATAGCTCTGCAATTTCGCGTTGCAGGTTAAATAGCAACCGGTCTTCTTCCCGTCCGGTGAGCATGTGCAAGGCGTAGCGAACCTGCCACAGGAACGCCACGCTGCGAGCCAGGCGGCTTTGTTCAAAGCTGGTCAGGAATCCGTTGTCCTCAAGAGCCTTGAGGCTACCATCACCGAAATAGCGCGCTGTGACCCAACTGATGGTCTGAACATCGCGCAGGGTACCGGGTGAATTCTTGACGTTGGGTTCGAGGTTGTATTCAGAATCGTTGTGCTTTTCATGGCGTTCTTGCAGTTCTTGCCACTTTTCAGTGAAAAACTGCTGGGCTGGCCAGAAGTCCTGACAGTCCACAATCTGTTTCAGCTGTTGATACAGGGAGTCCTCACCGGCAATCAGGCGGCTTTCCAGCAGATTGGTGATGATGGTCAGGTCCTGACTGGCTTCGGTGTGACAGTCTTTCAGGGTGCGGACGCTGTGTCCCACTTCGAGTTTCAGATCCCATAGCAGAGTAATAAAGGTTTGCAGACCTTCGCTGTTGCCGTGAATGTCTTCTTCTTGATTCGCCAGCAAGAGCAGGTCTACGTCGGAATGGGGATGCAGTTCTCCGCGACCGTAGCCACCCACAGCAATGAGGCCCAGATTAGGGACGGCCAGCCCGCAAAAGCGCCACAGTGCCTTGAGAAGCTCATCCATTTGTCGCGAGCGGTAGTGAACCGGAGCGATTGCGTCGAGCGTGGCGCGGAAATATTGATCGGCCAACTCTCGGGTTTCGTTCAGAACCGAGCGAGCAACGGGGATGGGTTTCCCTTCCGAAGAGAGCTGCTGGAATATGTCTTCGTGTGAACGCAAATCCAGTGTTGGCAGGGCGGCGGGCATCAGGACTTCCAGTATTTCTCTTCCTGGCGGGCGGTTAATACCTCAACCCCGCTGTTGGTTACCAAAATGGTGTGTTCCCACTGTGCTGACGGTTTTCGATCCTTGGTGACCACTGTCCAGCCATCCTTCATCAGTTTGTTGAAGCGAGTTCCCAGATTCACCATGGGCTCGATGGTAATGGTCATTCCTTCTTCAAGGGTAACGCCGGTGCCAGGACGACCATAGTGCAGAACCTGAGGATCTTCATGGAAATTTTTGCCAATCCCGTGGCCGCAGTATTCCCTGACGACAGAGTAGTGATTCTTTTCTGCATGTTGCTGGATAGCGGCTCCGATATCGCCCAGTTGGACACCCGGCTTGACCATATCAATCCCCAGGTACATGCATTCCTGAGTGATGTCGACCAGGCGCTGCAGCGCGGGAGTGGCTGGGCCTATGAAGAACATCTTGCTGGTATCGCCGTGATAGCCATCCTTGATAACGGTGATGTCAATGTTGACGATGTCGCCTTTCTTGAGGATCTTGTCGTTGCTAGGGATGCCATGACAAATTACATGGTTGACGGATGTGCAAATCGATTTCGGGAAACCGTTGTAATTCAGGGGGGCGGGAATGGCATTTTGTTCATTGATAATGTATTCGTGACAAATACGATCCAGCTCGCCGGTGCTGACGCCTGGGACAACGTATGGCTCAATCATCTCGAGTACTTCCGCTGCCAGTCTTCCCGCCACTCGCATCTTTTCTATTTCTTCAGCGGTTTTAATTTGAATACTCATTGATTAGCCGATACCTGTCGTTGAACCGTAATAAATTGCCTGACCAATTGTATAGTGTGTCCGCAACAGATTGAACAAGTGTTCCTGAGCTTTGTTCGGGAAATGAATCTTTATCGTTGTCAATGTTGAAACCAATTGGAAATGAATCCTGGAAAGTGGTATAAAGCCGCCGCTCAAACGAGCCGGAGATTGTCAGCGATTTATGATTATTCATCGAAACTGGCAACCCGAAATCACACACGTATCGCAACGTTTCATCGGGGTGCCCTTGACCGGGTCGGTGCAGCGGGTACGTGGAGGCCTAACCCAAGTACAAGGTAAATAGTCATGGCACAAGTCAATATGCGTGACCTGCTTAAAGCAGGTGTTCACTTCGGTCACCAAACCCGTTACTGGAACCCTAAAATGGGTCGTTACATCTTTGGTGCTCGCAACAAGATTCACATCATCAACCTGGAGCACACTGTTCCTGCGATGAACGGCGCACTGTCTCTGATTGAGTCTGTCGCTGCCAAGAACAACAAAGTTCTGATCGTTGGTACCAAGCGCGCTGCTGGCAAGATCGTCAAGGAGCAGGCTGAGCGTTGTAGCATGCCATTCGTTGCTCACCGCTGGTTGGGCGGCATGCTGACCAACTACAAGACCATTCGCCAGTCAATCCGTCGCCTGCGTGACCTAGAAACGCAACAAACTGACGGTACCTTCGAGCAGCTGACCAAGAAAGAAGCTCTGATGCGTACTCGCGAGATGGAAAAGCTGGAACGTTCCATCGGTGGTATCAAGGAAATGGGCGGTCTGCCTGACGTTGTATTCGTTATCGACGTTGATCACGAGCGCATCGCGGTTCAGGAAGCCAACAAGCTGGGTATCCCGGTTATCGGTGTTGTTGATACCAACTCTAACCCGGACGGTGTTGATCATGTTATCCCAGGTAACGATGACGCAATCCGCGCAATCCAGATCTACGCTACAGCTGTTGCTGATGCGGTACTGGATGGCAAGCAGCAGAATGGCCCTGTTGCTGACGAGTTTGTTGAAGTGTCCGAAGAAGCACCTTCCGAGCAAGAAGCTGCTGAATAATCAGCGTTTCACTCGGAAATAAAAAGGGGGCACGCCCCCTTTTTTTGAACCAAGATTTTGATAATTAGTGAATTTAAAGAGGAATGGGAATATGGCAAGCGTATCACCTAAGTTGGTAAAAGAGCTGCGTGAGCGTACGGGTCTTGGCATGATGGAGTGCAAGAAAGCACTGGTTGCCAATGAAGGGGATATCGAAAAGGCGATTGAAGACCTGCGTAAGAACTCTGGTCTGAAAGCCGCTAAAAAAGCTGGCCGTACTGCCGCTGAAGGTAAAGTACGTCTGACCGTTGAAGGCGGTTCTGCTGTTGCCGTTGAAGTTAACTCCGAGACTGACTTCGCTGCTGGTGATGCCAACTTTGCCGGTTTCGCAGACAAGGTTCTGGCCAAACTGGTTGAAACCAAGGAAACCGACGTCGTCAAACTGACTGAAGGTGAGTTGGAAGATGCCCGTATGGCTCTGGTTCAGAAAATCGGTGAGAACGTCACTGTTCGTCGCGCTTTCGTTGTTGAAGCTGAAACTGTCGGTGCATACCTGCACGCCAACGGCAAGATCGCTGCCATCGTTGCCATGAAGGGCGGAAACGAAGAAGTTGCCAAAGACATTGCCATGCACGTGACTGCTGTAAATCCACGTGTTGTACGCCCTGAAGATATGCCAGAAGAAGAGCTCAACAAAGAGAAAGAAATCATCAAGGCACAGCCAGATATGGCTGGCAAGCCTGCTGAAATTGTTGAGAAAATGATGGGCGGTCGTATCAAGAAGTTCCTGAAGGAAAACAGCCTGCTGGAACAGCCTTTCGTTAAAAACCCTGACCAGACTATCGCACAGCTGGCTAAAGAAGCCGGTGCCGAAGTTGAATCTTTCGTGCGTATCGAAGTAGGTGAAGGTATTGAAGTTGAAGACGTTGACTTCGCTGCAGAAGTTGCCGCTCAGCTGAAAGGTTAATTCCTGATTTGGAGTGACGTGCTGGCGTCGCTCCCTTTTTTTGTGTGCCGGGTTCCGCCCGGCATACTTGTATCTACTGCAAGCAAATGGAGTCTGTCATGGCCACACAAGCGAACCCGAAGTACAAACGTATTCTATTGAAGTTGAGTGGTGAAGCTCTCATGGGGGAGCTGGATTTCGGTATTGACCCGAAAGTACTGGATCGTATGGCGCTGGAAATTGGCCAGCTCCGTGGTATCGGCGTTCAGGTTGGTCTTGTGATTGGTGGTGGCAACCTGTTCCGTGGCAAGCAACTGAGCGAAGCTGGCCTGGATCGAGTTGCTGGTGATCATATGGGTATGCTTGCGACCGTGATGAATGCGTTGGCAATGCGAGATGCTCTGGAACGAGCCAACATGCCTACTCGGGTTATGTCTGCTATTCCGATGAGTGGTGTGGTTGACCATTATGACCGTCGTAGCGCCATCCGGGCACTGGATTGCGGCGATATTGTAATTTTTGCTGCTGGCACTGGTAACCCGTTCTTTACCACCGATTCTGCTGCTTGCCTGCGTGGTATTGAGATCAATGCTGATGCAGTATTAAAAGCCACTAATGTCGATGGTGTGTATACTGCAGACCCGAAAAAAGACCCGACCGCGACCAAGTACGATCTGCTGACTTATCAGGAAGTCCTGGAAAAGCAGCTGGGTGTGATGGACTTGACTGCAATTTGTCTGGCGCGTGACCATAGCATGCCTTTGCGTGTGTACGATATGAATGAAGCCGGTGTGCTGGCTCGCCTGGTGACAGGTGGTAACGACGGCACGCTGATTGTGAGTGAGGAAGAATAAGTATGATTGAAGACATCCAAAAAGACGCCGAAGAACGTATGAGCAAGAGTGTTGCTGCCATGGTCGAAGCCTTCAAAAAGGTTCGTACTGGCCGCGCTAATCCAGCAATCCTGGACAATGTGAAGATTGATTACTACGGCACGGAAACTCCACTCTCACAAGCTGCCAACATCATTGTGGAAGATGGCCGAACTCTGGCGATCAACCCTTGGGAAAAAAACCTGGTTCCTCAAATCGAGAAGGCGATTCTTAAGTCTGATTTGGGACTGAATCCATCCACTTCTGGTGACACCATTCGTTTGCCGATGCCTGCTCTGACGGAAGAAACCCGTAAGGACTACATCAAACAGGCGCGCGCTGAAGCGGAGAAAGGTCGTGTATCTGTTCGTAACATTCGTCGTGATGCCAACAGCAACATCAAGGAGTTGCTGAAGGAAAAAATGATTTCTGAAGACGAAGAGCGTGGCGGTCAGGATCAGATACAGAAACTGACTGACAAGTTCATTGGTGAGATGGACAGCTTGCTGGCGGAGAAAGAGAAAGACCTGATGCAGGTCTGATTGCCTTATGTCGACCAGTATTGATGATAAAGGGGCCGTGGCAGGAAACGTGCCCCGCCATGTTGCCATCATTATGGATGGCAACAACCGTTGGGCCAAGAAGCGTTTGATGCCTGGTATTGCCGGACATAAATCCGGCGTTGAGGCCGTTCGCAGTGTAGTTGAGGTATCAGCCAGGTCTGGCGTTGAGGTTCTTACACTGTTCGCTTTCAGCAGTGAAAACTGGCGTCGTCCGGCAACGGAAGTGTCGGCATTGATGCAATTGTTTACGATTGCGCTGGAACGTGAAGTAAAGCGTTTGAAACGCAACAATCTGCGATTGGTTGTCATCGGTGACAAATCAGCATTTTCTGAAAAAATCCAGACCCTGATTGCCAATGCCGAAGAGTTGACTGCTGCCAATACCGGAATGACCTTGGTCATTGCAGCAAACTACGGTGGCCAGTGGGATATCGCTCAGGCGGCGAGGAAAGTTGCTGAAGAAGTCAGGAATGGACGCATCGAAGCAGCTGATATCGACGAATCGCTTCTGCATCGACACACCTGTTTGTCTCAATATCCCGCACCGGATCTGTTAATTCGAACCGGTGGAGAGCAGAGAATCAGCAACTTCCTGTTGTGGCAGTGTGCTTATTCCGAATTCTATTTTTGTGATGCATTCTGGCCTGATTTCCGCGAAGTGGAATATCAGAAAGCACTGGATGCATTCGCTAATCGTACGCGCCGCTTTGGCCGTACCGACGATCAGTTGAAAGGTGTCTCTGACAGTGATTAAACAGCGCGTGATCACGGCGCTGGTGCTGGCACCGCTGATGATCATTGGTATCTTCTTTCTGCCGCTCAAGCAGTTTGCTTTCTTTATTGCTGCTATCGCTACGCTGGGGGCGTGGGAGTGGGCAAACATTGCCGGCTATGAACGCCGTTGGGGGCGTATCGCCTACGCACTGGCGGTATTCGTCTGTTTGTACATCAGTGCTCGTTTGCTCCGGGTTTATCCCGATTTACTGATTTACTACCTGGTGGTGGGCACCCTGTGGTGGGCATTGGCCTTTATGCTGGTCAAGAGCTATCCAGGGGGAACCCGGATCTGGCATGCCAGGCCTGTACGAGCTTTTCTGGGGTTGTGTGTCCTCGTGCCCATGTGGGTCGGTTTCATGCATTTGAAGCAACAGCCTCACAGCTCTTTATTGATCGTACTGGTGATGTTGATCGTTTGGGGCGCAGACACCGGGGCGTACTTTGCGGGTAAGCGTTGGGGTAAGGCCAAATTGGCTCCGAATGTAAGTCCAGGGAAATCCTGGGCCGGCTTTTGGGGGGGCTTTGCAACCTCTCTGTTGGTTGGTGCGGTCTTTGGTTTGTGTGTCGATCTTTGGCTTCAGCCGATGAGGGTTTCCGATTACCTTCAGCTTCTCATCATTGCTGGCGTTACCATGGTGGTTTCCGTACTGGGTGATCTTGTTGAGAGCATGATGAAGCGCCATCGTGGCATCAAGGACAGTTCTTCCCTCCTGCCTGGTCATGGTGGGGTGTTGGATCGCATCGACAGTATGGCGGCCGCTGTGCCTGTATTTGCGTTGTGTGTGTACTGGATGGACTGGGGACTGATGCCATGACGCATCGTGTGACTGTGCTGGGGTCAACCGGATCTATCGGCAAAAGCACTCTGGATGTTGTGAGTCGTCATTCAGGGCAATATCAGGTGTTTGCACTGACGGCATCGACCAATGTTGAACAGATGCTGCAGCAAGTACTGGAACACCAGCCAGTCTATGCCGTTATGGTCGATGAAAACGCGGCAAATAAGTTGAAGTCCCGTTTGCCCGCTGAGGTTAATACCGAGGTCTTGTGCGGAACTGATGCGCTAAGCATGGTCGCTGAACACGACTCCGTGGATATGGTCATGGCGGCCATTGTTGGAGCTGCCGGATTATTACCGTCACTTGCCGCAGCCAATGCCGGAAAACGTGTTCTTCTGGCAAACAAGGAAAGCCTGGTCATGGCAGGGCCGTTGTTTATGCAGGCCATTCGAGAGGGGGGCGCTGAGTTGCTCCCAATTGATAGCGAACACAATGCAATTTTTCAGGCGATGCCTGCTGACTACAACGGCAGTTTTGATGATCACGGTATCCGTCGCATTCTCCTGACGGCCTCGGGTGGGCCGTTTCGTACTTCGGACATGGATACGCTGAGGTCTGTTACTCCGGCCCAGGCTGTTGCTCATCCCAACTGGTCCATGGGACAAAAAATTTCGGTCGATTCTGCCACCTTGATGAACAAGGGGCTTGAGTTGATTGAAGCCTGCTTCTTGTTCAACTGTGTGCCGGATCAGGTTCAGGTTGTGGTGCATCCAGAGAGCGTGATTCATTCCATGGTGCAGTACAAGGATGGATCGGTGTTAGCCCAACTGGGACAGCCGGATATGCGCACGCCCATTGCGTATGGCATGGCATGGCCTAATCGAATCGATGCCGGAGTGGCGGAGCTGGATGTGTTTGATATTGCCCAGCTCAACTTTGAAGCACCTGATGAGCAGAGGTTCCCTGCACTGAATCTGGCTCGCGAAGCGTTTTTGGCGGGCGGAACCATGCCTGCAGTACTAAACGCTGCCAATGAAATTGCTGTGACGGCATTCCTGTCGGAACAAATCGCATTTCTTGATATCCCACGCTTGGTCGCGGAGGTGATGTCAAACCACCGCCCTGAAGACATCACCAGTCTCGATGCAGTTCTCGTCGCAGATCAATGGGCGCGTGATCGTGCCGCAGAGCTGGTGGGTCAATACTGTTCACATTCAACCTTGAGCAAGTCGGAGTAGCTTTTGACGGTTCTGTATTTTCTGATTGCCATCACAATTCTTGTGGTGGTTCATGAATATGGACATTTCTGGGCGGCGCGCCGTTGTGGCGTCAAAGTGCTGCGCTTCTCGGTGGGTTTCGGAAATCCGCTATTTTCATTCAAAGACCGACATGGAACCGAGTTCTCCGTCGCACCTATCCCTCTTGGCGGTTACGTCAAAATGCTCGATGAGCGGGAAGGCGATGTTCCTGACAACATGTTGAGCCAAAGCTTTACACGCAAAAGCATTGCACAGCGGAATTTCATTGCTGCCGCTGGCCCGGTAGCGAACTTTATCTTTGCCATTCTGGCGTACTGGTTGTTGTTCGTTTCAGGAACACAAGGACAGGCGCCTGTTCTTGGCGGAGTTGAGCCGGCATCTCCAGCTTACGAAGCCGGAATCAGTGCCGGAGATGAAATTATCTCTGTTGACGGCAGCGAGACCGGTAACTGGAGAGACGTCAGTTGGTTCCTGCTGCCCTACATCGGTGAAACCACTACGTTTTCAGTTGGGGTCAGAACCGAATCCGGTGCGGAATACGAAAAAACTGTTCAGGTTGAGAACTGGCTCTCTGATGTAGAAGGGCCCGATCCTCTTTCCGGGCTCGGCTTTGAGCCTCGACGGGTTCCCGTACCGGCTATCGTCGATCTGGTCATGGATGATACTGCGGCCCAGTCTGCCGGTTTCAGGAAAGGGGATGAGGTTCTTGCGGTCAACGGGGAAACAATTGATGACTGGTATGGCCTGGTTGAGGTGATCAAGGCCTCACCCGAAGTCCCTCTGCTGGTGTCAGTGAGTGACCTCAACGGAGAGGGGCGTGATCTTATCCTCACGCCAAACGCCCGCAAGCTGGAAGATGGTTCAACCATTGGTTTTGCCGGAATGGGACCCCAAGGGGTTGAATTTCCCCAGGAATGGATTCGCGTGAGCCAGGCCGATCCGTTTACTGCGCTACTTCGTGCGTTTTCGAAAACAACAGACCTGATTTATTTAACGCTGGATTCTTTATGGAAGATGATCGTAGGCGATCTCTCAGTAAAGAACTTGAGTGGCCCTATCACCATTGCTAAAGTAGCCGGCGCTTCGGCCTCGGGTGGTCTGGAACCCTTTGTTCAGTTCCTGGCGTTGCTGAGTGTTTCGCTCGGAGTGTTGAACCTGTTGCCTGTGCCCATGCTGGATGGCGGTCATATCTTGCTAAATACCATCGAATCGGTAATGGGTAAGCCATTGTCGGAACGGTTCCAGATTCTGGCTTTAAAAGCGGGTATGGCGGTGCTGTTAAGTTTGATGCTTGTGGCCTTCTATAACGATATCAGTCGACTTTAAACGGTCGAATTTATTTGGATTCTTTGTTTCATGCGTTCGCTGCTGTTTGTCCTGCTGCTGGGTGTGCTGTCGGTTGCCCAGGCCAAAACCTTTGTTGTCGAAGACATTCGTCTGGAGGGACTGCAAAGGGTCTCTGCAGGTACTGTATTTGAGCAGCTAACCATTAATCCAGGAGACTCCGTTTCTTCTGCCGATCTGGCATCTGCGTCCGGGCGCTTGTTTGCAACCGGATTATTCAATGATCTGAAGATCTACCGTGATGGCAATGTCCTGATTTTCCAGTTGGTTGAATTGCCAACGATCACGGAGGTATCACTCGAAGGCAACAAGCAGTTGCCAGACGAAGCGTTGATGGATTCCCTGAAACAGAACGGTATTGCCGAAGGACAGGTGTTCAAGCGTGCGACTCTCGAGCGCATGATTCTTGAAATCGAACGCGTTTATGCGGCTCAGGGACGTTATGACGCAGGTTCTGAAATTGAAGTCACTCCTTTACCGCGTAACCGGGTCAAGCTTCTTATTCGCATTAAAGAAGGCTCTGTTGCAGAAATCTCAGACATCAATATTGTCGGCAATGAAGCCTTCTCCGACGACGAATTGCTCAAGCAGTTTTCTCTCAAGAGTGATGGTTTTTGGTCCTGGTATTCATCGGATACCAAATATAATCGTGAAAAGTTGACGGCTGACCTGGAGTCCTTGCGTTCCTGGTATCTGGATCGCGGTTATATTCGTTTCAATATTGAGTCGACCCAGGTATCTCTTTCCCCGGAAAAAGACGGCGTCTACATCACCATCAACGTCAAGGAAGGTGAGGTTTACAGTATTCGTAATGTTCAGCTGGCGGGTGAGCTGATTGTGGATGCTGAAGACCTGGAAGACAGGTATCGCATTTTTGAAGGTGACACCTTTTCTCGCCGTCTGGTAACCCAATCCAGCGACGGGATGTCGCGTGTTCTGGGGAACGAAGGTTATACCTTTGCCAAGGTCAACGGCATTCCAAAGATTGATGATGACGCGTTGGAAGTTGATCTGACCTACTTTGTTGAACCAGGACGACGTACATACGTGCGCAGCATTAACTTCTCTGGCAATGAGAACACCAAAGATGAAGTGTTACGTCGCGAAATGCTGCAAATGGAAGGTGGTTGGGCATCAACAGACAAGATTGAGGCGGGCAAGGCAGAACTGAATGCGCTTGGCTTCTTCAAATCCGTGACAGTGGATACACCGCCTGTACCAGGCGGGGATGACCTGATTGATGTCAACTACCGCGTTGAAGAGCAGTTGAACGGCTCGTTGAACTTCAACATCGGCTATGCGGGCGGACAGGGTATGATCATTGGTGCCAGCGTTAGCCAGAATAACTTCCTCGGATCGGGTGATCGCATGAGTTTGAGTGTCAATAAAACCGATACTCAGCAGTCGTACAATTTCTCTTTCTCCGATCCTTTTTACACCATTCATGGGGTCAGTCGCGGTTTCAACTTCTTCTATCGCGAAACGGATTTTGAAAAGCTGAACACAGTCAGTGACTACCAAACCAATACCAAGGGGGCGAATGTCACGTTCGGCTACCCGATTTCTCGTTATCAGCGTGCAGGAATGTCTTTGGGATATTCCAATACGGTGATGTTCGAGGGCAATATCGTACCTGCGGAGATTACAGACTTTATCGATACGGAAGGTCGCCGGTTTGATGAGTATACCGTTGGTGTGAACTGGCGTTACACCTCGCTGAATCACGGCATGTTCCCAACGGATGGCATGGAACAACGCCTGTCTCTCAGTGCGGCAGTACCGGGTAGTGACCTCACCAGCTACACGCTGAGCTATCGTTCCAATTACTATTTCCCTCTGGCAACAGACTGGTCAGTTCGTCTGAGAACAGAGCTTGGGTACGGCAATGGCTATGGCGATGTTCATCGCCTGCCATTCTTCAAGAATTTCCGCTCGGGTGGTTTGGGTTCGGTTCGTGGCTATCGTACCAATTCTCTTGGGCCTCGTGGCTTGCCTGAATACCGCGTTCAACCGTTGGTAAAAACAGACAGTGACGGCAACGTGCTTTATGAAACCGATGAGCTGGGGCGTCCAGTGGTGGATGCCAGTGCACCGTCTATCGTCTATGTTGAGGATGAAGATGGCGCAGCGAAAGCCGTTGCCAACTCGAATCGCTATCAGCCGGTATACGATACCGACGCATCCGGCTCTGTTAAGTCAGCGCCGAGCTTCCTGGAAACGTCTCGTGCTATCGGCGGCAACATTTTGACGGAAGCGTCTCTGGAACTGATTTTCCCGATTCCATTTGTGGAAGACCGCAGTTCGGTCAGAACCGTGGCATTTTTGGATGGTGGTAACACATTTACAGACCAATGCTTCTCGCCATCGGATGCCGACCTTCCCAATTTGACTCGTCACCCATATTGCGATGAAGGCATTGATCTCGGCGAACTGAGATACAGTACCGGTGTCGGGATTACCTGGATTACTGCAATTGGTCCACTGACATTTGTGTATTCCGTACCGTTGAATGATCAGCGCGGTGACCGGACCGAAGGTTTCGAATTTTCTCTGGGGCAGTCATTCTAGCGAGCCAGTCAAGCATCATGCTGGTATGATGCCGCCCAACACGACATTTTTATCTTAAATCAGGAGCTTGGGAATGCGTTTGATCGTTATGGCGGCAATTGCCGCACTGTTGTCTGGCACTGCGGCGGCAGCCAGCAAGGTTGCGGTAGTGGATATGGAACGTGCGTTGTTCCTTTCCGATGCTGCCAAGGCCTCTGCCAAGCAGTTTGAAAAGGACAATCAGGGTGACATCGACAAGGTCAAGAATCTCGAGAAAGAGCTGGTTGCCCTGAAAGATCGTCTTGAGAAAGACGGCGCGATCATGAGTGACGAAGAAAATCGCAAGGCTCGCAAGCAGTACGATGAAAAAGCCGAAGAAATGAAATTTTTCGTGCGCAAGTTACAGCAGCAAGACCAGCAATGGCGCCGTCAGTTTTTCCAGTCCAAATTGCCAGATCTGGAGAAGACGCTGAAAGCCATTATTGAAGACGGCAAATACGACGTGGTTCTTCAAGCTGGTGCGGTTATTTATCACGCTCCTGATGCTGATCTGACCAAGGTTCTCCTGGAGCGTTTGAACGGTCAAAAGTAAGTTAGGAGGCCTCATGCAGTTCTCTCTTTCCGAGTTGGTCGAAATGCTCGGCGCAGAACTTCAAGGTTCTGGGGATACCCTGATTACTGGACTGGCAGCCTTGCCTGATGCTGTTGAGGGAGATATTTCTTTTCTCTCCAACAGCGGCTATCAGGCCATGCTGGAATCATCCAAAGCAACTGCTGTAGTCGTGCGCGAACAGGATGCGGCTCTGGTGAAATGTGCCGCAGTAGTTGTTAAAGACCCGTATCTGGCATATGCCAAACTGTCCCAATGGTTTGATAATCGCCCAGCACCAGAAGTCGGGATCCATTCTTCTGCAACCATCCACCCAAGTGCTTGTTTGGGTCAGAACGTGTCTGTTGGTGCGAATGTTGTCATCGGGCGCAACGTGGTTCTGGGTGACAACACCGAGATTGGCCCGGGGTGCTTTGTTGGTGACAATACCCGCATCGGTCAAGATGGTCTTCTTAACCCCAATGTGACGGTATTCCACGATGTCATCATCGGTGATCGAGTGCGGATATTGTCCAGTACTGTGATTGGTGGTGACGGCTTTGGTTATGCTCCTGATCGCGGAGGTTGGGAACGCATCGCTCAATTGGGTGGCGTTGTTATTGGCAACGACGTCAGTATCGGAGCGAATACCTGTATTGACCGTGGTGCACTCGGGGACACGATTATCGGGGATAATGTCATTCTTGATAACCTTATCCAGATAGCGCACAACGTGAAGGTGGGTTCTGGTACTGCAATGGCTGGCTGTGTTGGTATCGCTGGCAGCACCGAAGTCGGTAAAAACTGTATGCTCGCCGGGGGCGTTGGTCTGGCTGGGCATATCAAAATTGCCGACGGTGTTCAGATCATGGGAATGACTCTGGTAACAAATTCGATTGATGAGCCGGGCGTTTATGCGTCGGGTATGCCTCATCTACCGGTAAAACAATGGCGTAGAAACGCTACTCGATTTAAACAACTCGATGCCTTGGCCAAACGGCTGCAAAAGCTAGAGAAGACCCAAGAAGGTAAAGCTTGATGTCCTCGCAACCAGTAGAAAAAATTCAGGAATTTCTGCCTCATCGTTATCCGTTCCTGTTGGTTGACCGAATCAATGAAGTAGATCTGGAATCTGAAGAGACTCCGGTCATTCGTGCAATCAAGAATGTGACCATTAACGAAGAGTTTTTTAATGGCCATTTCCCGGGTCATCCCGTGATGCCAGGTGTCCTGATACTGGAAGCAATGGCTCAGGCAGCAGGATTGCTGGGCATGACCATGCTGGGGCAAGAGCGAAAACCCACCATGCTTTACTACTTTGCCGGTGCAGACAATGTCCGCTTCAAGCGCCCCATTGTTCCGGGAGATCAGGTGGTACTTGAAGCTCGTTTTATTAGCGGCCGCCGTCGTATCTGGAAATTTGATTGTCAGGGACTGGTCGATGGTGAGGTAGTGTGCTCTGCCTTGATCACTTGTGCAGAGCGAGATATGGAGCAGGCATGATTCATCCGACGGCCATCGTAGATGCCACTGCAAGGCTGGCTGATGATGTAGAAGTTGGCCCGTACAGCATTATTGGTCCAAACGTCGAAATAGGTGAAGGAACCGTTGTTGGTCCCCATGTTGTTATCAAGGGGCCCGTATCCATTGGCCGGAATAACAGGATTTATCAGTTCGCCACCGTTGGTGAAGATTGCCAGGATAAGAAATACGCGGGAGAACCGACCCGACTTGAGATTGGCGACCATAACATTATTCGTGAATCCTGCACCTTGCATCGTGGGACTGTGCAAGATGAGGGAGTAACCCGGATTGGCAGCCACAACCTGTTGATGGTCAATGTGCACGTTGCGCACGATTGTGCTGTCGGCAATCACTGTGTCATCGCTAACGACACCAATTTGGCAGGCCATGTGACGGTTGGTGATTGGGCCGTATTGGGCGGGAGTACCCAGGTTCATCAGTTTTGCCAGATCGGTGCTCACGTTATGTGTGGTGCTGCCTCGGTCGTCTTGCAGGATATTCCCGCTTACGTGACTTGCATGGGCTATCCGGCCAAGCCTCACGGTATCAATTCAGAAGGACTGCGTCGCCGTGGTTACCCTGCGGAAGATATCAAAGCCGTGAAGGAAGCCTATAAAACGCTTTATCGCCGTGGATTGTCTCTGGATGAGGCACTTCAGCAATTGCACCGTCTTGGCGAAGACCATGACAGTGTTGTGTTGTTCCACGACACCATCAAAGCTGCCAAACGTGGAATTATCCGCTAATGACTCGCATCGCCATCGTTGTTGGAGAAACATCGGGTGATATGTTGGGGGCTGGACTGGTCGAAGCCCTCAAACTGAAATTCCCCGATGCGACTTTCGAAGGTATCGGTGGCCCTCTGATGAAAGCTCATGGCTTCAACAGTCTTGTTCCAATGGAGCGGCTGTCAGTGATGGGCCTTGTCGAAGTATTGGGTCGCTTGCCCGAACTTCTGAAAGTTCGTGGCGACTTGTTCAAGCGCTGGCGTGACAATCCCCCTGATGTCTTTATTGGTATTGATGCTCCGGACTTTACTCTGACGCTTGAACAGAAGTTGAGAGCCGAAGGGGTCAAAACTGTTCATTACGTCAGTCCTTCTGTATGGGCATGGAGAGAAAAGCGAGTCTTCAAGATAGCCAAGGCCGTCGATCTGATGTTGACGCTATTTCCTTTTGAAGCCCGTTTTTACGAAAAGCATCAGGTACCGGTAAAATTTGTTGGCCACCACCTTGCTGACAAGATTCCGCTGGAAACTCCAAAGGCCCCTGCCCGGGAAAAACTGGGTCTGAAACGGGATGCATCAGTCGTGTGCTTGATGCCAGGCAGTCGCGGCACCGAGGTCAAGTACCTGGGTACAACCTTTTTGGAGACTGCCCGGTTGATGCTAAAGGAACGACCGGAGCTGAAATTCGTTGTCCCTGCAGCGAGTGTTGATCGTCGTAATCAAATTGAAGCCCTTCTGGCTGAGCAGGATGAGCCACTTCCGGTCACCGTCGTACTCGGGCAGTCGCAGGTTTGTATGGCTGCAGCGGATTCCATTCTTCTCGCATCTGGAACGGCGACGCTGGAAGCCATGCTATTGAAGCGACCCATGGTGGTCAGTTACAAGGCATCACCGATCACAATGTGGATTTGGCGCCGGATGATTGTGCAACCCTACGTATCGTTGCCAAATCTTCTGGCGGGGCGAAAAGTGGTACCGGAAATTCTTCAGGAAGAAGCGCTACCCTGTAATTTGTCCAAAGCCGTTTTGAACAGTCTGGAAGACAATGAAGAAGCGCATCAGCTTCATGAGACGTTTCTTTTTATTCACAAGCAGCTGAAGCGCAATGCTGATGTAGAAGCTGCCGACGCGATTGCAGCGTTGATATCCAAGTAATTCCCTCCATGATTGAAATTGAGCAAGAGTTGCTGAATCAGCAACTCACTTACTGTGGCGTTGATGAAGCGGGTGCGGGGCCTTTGTGTGGCGACGTGGTTGCAGCGGCTGTGATCCTGAATCCGAATGATCCTGTTGAAGGTCTCAATGACTCCAAGAAACTGACCGAGAAACGTCGGGAAGTGTTATTTGACGAAGTGTGCGAAAGAGCGATTGCCTATTCCATCGCGCGTGCCACGGTTGAGGAAATTGATCAAATCAATATTCTCAATGCTCGTATGCTGGCCATGAGCCGGGCTGTTGAAGGACTGTTTGTCGAACCGCAACATGTGCTGGTTGATGGGAACCGGCTTCCTGAACTGTCGGTACCAGCAACGGCTGTCATCAAGGGCGACAGTCTGGTGGCATCCATAGGAGCGGCGTCCATATTGGCGAAGGTCGCGCGGGATCGCGAAATGATCAAAATGGATGCACTGTATCCGGGTTATGGCTTTGCCAAACACAAGGGGTACGGAACCAAAATGCACAAGGAAGCCCTGATGAGGCTTGGACCATGCGCCATTCACCGGCGTTCATTCGCACCGGTGAAGCTGGCTATGGCATTAACGTCTAGCGGGGAGCAGGAAACTGAGTGAACTGCCTGGCTTGCTGGTAGGTCAGAGAGCGAAGGTGGTTTTTCAGAGCCTCGTCAGTTTCAAACTGAGCGATTTCCTCTGACGTTACCTGCGGGCCAACACCAATATGAATGGTCGAGCGTCGTTTCTTCAGGAATTCCGCCGGTATGCGCAAGGTACGTAACGCAGGGTGAATCTTGCCGAGAATATGGAAGCTGTTGCTGTTGCGTCCGTGGAAATAGATAGGTACCACGGGCACAGCGCCTTTACGGATCAAGCGCACACTGGCATTTGGCCATTCCTTGTCCAGAATACCTTTCTGGCCCTTATACCAGGTAGAAACCTCGGCAGCAGGAAACAAACCCAGGCCATTGCCTTGCTTGAGTTGCCCCAATGACTTCCGCATGCCTCCCATACCTTTCGGCCCCATGTTGTCAAACGGATTCACCGTAATAAACAGGTCTGAAATGGGGGCGAAATAACTCAGCAGATAGTTGGCGACAACTCGAAAGTCTGGGCGAATGCGCCCAATAATCAGCAACAGGATGATGCCGTCAAGGAATCCGAACGGGTGATTGGAAACCGTGATGAACGGCCCTTCTTTGGGAATGGCTTTTTCCAACGCCTCCCGGTCGAAATCGAGTTCAATGGACAGGTGTTGCAGGGCATCTTCGATCATGTCGATACCCTGCTTGGAATCCAGTTGATTGTATATGCGTGTCAGGGTCGGCCCTTTCAGCAAATACAGTAGTATCTCCAGTTTTCGCGGAGAGAGTTTGGTCGCTTCAAGTAACCCTTTGCGATCAAATAACTCCATAAAGCCGTAATCCCCAAAACAATAAGACAGGTATTAAAATATCGGTGGCATAATACCAGCCCCTAACCAACCCTCAAGTAGAGTCTGCGCAGTCTTCAGGATTCAGACATATCCACTTTCAACACCTGCGCTGTTGTGACAGTAAGTTCGTACGTACTGAACCTGTTGTCATACTCCTGCTCACCGATAAGATTTTCTGGATACATGAAACAAAAGACAGACGTATTAATTGTGGGAGCCGGTGCCGCCGGCTTGATGTGTGGTGCCCTGACGGCGGCTTCCGGAAAAAGCGTGTTGATCGTCGACCATGCCAACAAGGCCGGGAAAAAAATACTGATGTCTGGGGGAGGACGCTGTAACTTCACCAATTACGACATCACTCCAGATCGATACCTGAGCCATAACCCGCACTTTTGCAAGTCTGCCCTGAACCGTTACACGCAATGGGATTTTATTGGCCTGGTCGACAAACACGGTATTCCCTGGCATGAAAAGAAAGACGGCCAGCTGTTTTGCGACAACAAATCCAGCGACGTTCTGGAAATGTTGCTGGATGAGTGTGCCAGGGCAGGGGCCAGTATCCAGCTAAAGACCTCGATTGAAGCAATAGAGGTTTCAGATTCAGGCAGTTTTCTGGTTCAGACCTCCAGCGGGGTATATGTCGCGGACAAACTTGTGATCGCTACCGGAGGACCCTCCATTCCCACCTTGGGAGCCAGTGGTTTCGGTTATCAGGTTGCCCGCCAGTTCGGTTTGAAGGTTTACGAGCCGGTTGCTGCTCTGGTGCCATTTGTGCTCACCAGCCAGCTCAAACAAATGAGTACAGTGCTTTCCGGTAACGCTTGCAGAGTGGAAGTTTCCTGTTCGGGGCGGAGTTTTACGGACGATATGCTGTTCACTCACCGGGGTTTGAGCGGCCCAGCCATGCTGCAGATTTCAAGTTATTGGCAACCAGGACAGACCCTCAGCATTGATTTGTTACCTGAGATCAATGCCTCGGAACAGCTGCGAACCGATCAGCATAAAACCCCCAAACAACGGTTGAAAACCTGGTTGGGCCAGCACCTGAGTCAAAAGATCAGCGAGCAGTGGTTACCGGTCATGGGGTTCGACCCGGAAGCGACCCTGGCGGTGCTTAACGGCCGTCAGATGGATGACATGGCCAACGCGTTGCACCAGTGGCAGGTTAAGCCGGCAGGCACCGAGGGTTATCGAACGGCTGAGGTCGCGTTAGGTGGTGTGGATACGGATGAATTGTCTTCTCGAACCATGGAAACCAAGCGGGTGCCGGGTTTGTACTTTATTGGCGAAGTGATGGACGTTACCGGGCATCTGGGCGGATTTAACTTTCAATGGGCCTGGTCAAGTGCCTGGGCGGCTGCGCAAAGTCTGAAAGAGGGATGAACGACCCGATATATTGCTTGATATTTTCTGGGTGAATAACTGACATACGTACTATTGATTTCAATAATATGGTGGATGCCCCTAGTATGGCTATCAAGCAGTGAGGACATCTGGCAAAGAACCAGAGCCAAACACTGATTAACAACCATGCAAATGAAAAGGACGGAAACCATGTCTGCTTACGAAAACGATATCAAAGCAGTTGCTGCCTTGAAAGAAGCCGCTGGTGCTGGCTGGTCTGGCATTTCTGAAGAATCTGTAGCTCGCATGCGTGCTCAAAACAAGTTCAAGACTGGTCTGGACGTTGCCAAGTACACCGCCAAGATCATGCGTGAAGACATGGCTGCTTACGATGCCGATTCTTC
>PBNY01000087.1 GCA_002723385.1 Oceanospirillaceae bacterium
CCGCAACTGGTACGAAGGGGAGTTCATTGCCCCCGGTGTTGTGCTCGACAAAATCACCGAAACCGGCATTCTTCTGGACGTCGATGGTTTTCCATTCCCGGTACATCGTAATAATGGCTGGCAGTCCATTTCGGACTGAGTGCGTTTCAGGATACCTCCATGCTGACCCAAGAAACCAAAGAACGCATTCAATCCCTCTATCGTGAGTGCATCAAAGAACTGAACCTCAAGCCACGCTACGGCCAGCGTGTAATGATCGCCGAGATTGCCAAATCCCTCGGCGCGGTAACCGTGAACGAAGATGCTGAGCGCAACAATGATCAAGGCATTGTGGTGGTGGAAGCCGGTACGGGTACCGGTAAAACCCTGGCTTATCTGCTCGCATCCCTGCCAGTGGCGTTGGAACAAGAGAAAAAGCTGTTGATTTCTACCGCAACGGTGGCGCTGCAAGAGCAGATTCTCGACAAGGATTTGCCGAACCTGAAAGAAACCATCTCATTGCCATTCAACTTTGCATTGGCCAAAGGCCGGGGCCGCTATCTGTGCCTGGTCAAGCTCGATAAAGCGTTGCAGCAGTTGTCAGGCTTGCTGTCGACGGTGGATCTGTTCGAACAAACGCCGGAAGAGCAGGATCGTGAGCTGTATGAGTCAATGTTGGGCAAATACGCCGCTGGTGCCTGGGATGGCGACCGGGATCGCTGGCCCGACGAAATCGAAGACCCGCAATGGGGGCATCTGACCGCAACCCACCGGGAATGCTCCAACCGTCGCTGTCCCCAGTTCCAGAACTGCGCTTTTTTCAAGGCCCGCAGTGCGATGGAAGACGCAGACATCATCGTGGCCAACCACGATCTGGTGTTGGCTGATGCGTCGCTGGGAGGTGGTGCCGTGTTGCCAGCACCGGAGAAAACCATCTACGTCTTCGATGAAGGCCACCATCTGGCCGATAAGGCACTGAATCATTTCCGGATGGAAATGGGTGTGCGCGCCCAGCGTCAGTGGCTCAAGCAACTGGAACAGGGCATAGGGCAGTTTGTGGCGGCGACCGGCATGCCGCCGTCAATCATGCACTCCTTGCGAGAAGCACCCGAGCACTGCCGTGAGATTACCCAATCGCTGAATCTGTTATGGCCGCTGGTGATGGATTTGTTGGGTGATCGTGACCGGGAACGATTTGAATTTGGTCGTACGCCGGAAAATCTTCGTGACCTGTTGAACAACATCAAGGTGCCGCTGCAGCCCTTGTTGCAGGGACTGGACAAGCTCAATGACATGCTGCAGCAGTCGCTGGATGCCAAAGGTGATGGCGAATTCAGCCGCGAGGTGGCCGAGAGCTGGCAAGCGCCCATGGGAATGATGCTGGCGCGTGCCGAGTCCATGTGGGACGCGGTTACCTGGCTGGCGGCGGAAGAAAAAGAAGGGGAGTTGCCCGTGGCACGATGGATGGCACGGGTCAATTACGGTGAAGATTGGGATATTCGTTTGTGCGCGTCGCCGATTTCAGTCGCCGATCAGCTGCGAAAAAATATCTGGTGGCGCTGTCATGGTGCGGTGCTGACATCGGCGACCTTGACGGCCCTGAACAGCTTCAACAACCTGACTTTTGAAACCGGCTTGCCAGACTGGTCGGTCTATCACCGGGTACCAAGCCCATTCGATTACCCGAATCTGGGGCAGCTGAGTGTCGCGCCGCTGGCGTCTGACCCGAAAAGCGATCAGTTTCAGCCGGATATCGAAGCCTGGATGAAAGAGAACATTCACCCGGACGAGGGCACGCTGGTACTGTTCAGTTCACGGGTGCAGCTGGAAGCAACCCGAGACCGGTTTATTCGGGACTGGTACGAGCGCTTGTTGTGTCAGGGCTTTTTACCCAAAAGCGAGATTGTGCGTCGTCACAAGGAGCGTATCGACAAGGGTGAGGGGAATATCATTTTTGGACTCGCCAGCTTTGCCGAAGGTATCGACTTGCCGGGGAAGTACGTGACTCACGTGGTCATCGTCAAGATTCCGTTTGCGGTGCCGGACGATCCGATTCACGCCGCTACCGGCGAGTGGCTTGAAAGCCGAGGGCGTAATCCGTTTATGGATCTGACTTTGCCAGCGGCGTCTGTTCGATTGGTGCAAGCCTGCGGACGTTTGATTCGGAAGGAAGACGACGAAGGGCGAATCAGCATCCTCGACAAACGCTTGACCACCTCGCGATACGGCCAGCTATTGCTGGACGCCCTGCCGCCACTGAAACGCGTGTGATTCTGGCCAGGCGACAGATGGTTGTCAGAACATTGTTCCGAACTCCGTTACTTGATCACATGAATCAGCGGTAAGTGGCCTTTGATTGTCAGGCGCCGACGTTTATCACGATACAGAACGATGGCTTCATCCTTGGCCGGAACCACTCCGGTCAGCTGCTGAATTACTTCCTTGTGAGTGACCAGAACATGGGGATGCTTGAGGCTCTGACGCTTGAGCCACTTGGCCAGAGTGTCAGTCTGCAGCTTGATAATGGCCGGGTTCTCTGACGTTGGTGCATTCAGCATCGGCAGTTCATGCGCAACGCCGAGACCCAGGCGGGTAGCGGTTTCAATCGCCCGACACCACTGGCTGGAGTAAACCATTGCATCCTGAAGGTCGTGACGATGCAGCGTGTTGTAATAACGCTTGGCCTGGGTTTTGCCAGAATCCGTCAGGTTGAGGAACTTGTAGCACGCCTGGGCGTCCAGCTTGGCCGGGTCTTCGGTGATGGCCGCTTCCGCGTGCTCAATCAACAAAATATGACCGGGACGCACAACGTCTCGCCAGAGTTTCAACTCTTCTTCAGACTCGTAGTAACTCAGAGCCATAGCGAGGTTTGAGGCAAGCAACAAAAGTCCCGTGGTCAGTAATTTCCTGTGCATCATCATTCTCCCAACAACTGCTGCAAGCATAGCAGGGATGGGGATAAACCGGATGCCAATCGTGATTGCGAGAGTGGGGCATCGGTACGACATCCTTTGACAAGCTCAGGATGAACGTCCTCGTGTCGAAGAGAGTTTGTCGACGAAAGTTTACTGAAGAATACCCAGAACGTTTACACTGAGTCTGTCGGACGGTAGTGCAGTGCTGTTTAAACCAGCCGCTCCTTCAATTCCCCCAGCTCCACATCCCGCCGGTGATAACCCGTGTCCTGAATCAGCTTTTCCGCCTGTTGAATATGCTGCTGAATCTTCTCGGTTTGCCAACCCGCTGCAAAACCCAATCGGGCGGATTCCAGATGGTAGTCGGTTAAAAACAACCGCATACCCGACGGCTCTGCGAGCTCATACACCTCATCCAGATCTTCTTGGGCCTTGGCACAGTCGCCGCTTAAACGGAAAAATTGGGCGCGGGTAAGTAGGCCGCGGGGTAAGTGGTCTTGAGTACCTGCTTTGCGCAGCCCCTCCACCGCCTGTTGTATCCAGCGCTCGGCTTCGGTCAATTGCACTGGCTCCAGCGCCAGATAAGCACGGGCCAGGGTGAGATATTCAAGAGACCGATCAAGTAAAGGGTCTCCCTCTGTACGCCATTTTTCCCAATTGCTATAACGTTCCTGTACTACCTTTATCCCCTTATTCTTTGCCTCTCTACTTGCTTGCCCCTTTGCCTGCTCAAGCAATAAGTCGCAATACCAAAACCCTTGCAGCGAATAAAATTGTGGTAACTCTGGCTGCCGCTCTAGCTGGATTTGTTCCGCTTGCTGAAACAACACCAGTGCCTGGGCATAGTCGCCCGCCTGGGCCAGGGCATCGGCATGGGCGGTGCGCATAACCATTTTCAGAAATACATCTTCGGACTTATCCGCATAGTCAACCGCTTGCTGGCCGCTGCCTATCGCAGAACTTATATCCCCCAGGGTCAGCTGTAATTCGCTTAGGTTTCCGGCATTTCTGGATGATTCCTCCCAGTTTTCTTGTTCTGAAAAAGTCTCTGTTGCTGCCTCCATTGGCTCCAGCGCTTCCCGTAACCGCCCCAGCGCCCTTAGCCCATAGCCCGCCCAGTTCAGTACTGATGCTTGCCAGTAAGGCGTTAAGCCCTGTGCCGGTTGTTGCCAGGGCAGGGTAAAAAAGTGTGCCACCACCGCCAGATCATCACTATAGGCACCCAGTTGACGGGGTAGATAATACTGATCTTCGCGTTGAATCCTAGGCCAGTAGACCTCGTCCACTGCTTGCTGGTGTAACCCGGCGGCACAGCCATGGGCCACGGCGGCAAACAGTGGCCGCATTTCGTCTACCGTATCGGGTTGCTCTTTTTTGGGCAGGTTTTTATAAAACTCGTACAAGGTGCTGTGGGCTTGCTGCCAAGCATTGGGGTGTTTGGTTTTGAGTTGTTTGCCAAAGTATTCCCGGATTAACGGATGGCAATCGAGCAGATGGGTTTGTTCCGGGTGTTGTGAGAGCAGGCGGTGGGTGTCTTGCAGGCTAGTAATGGCGGCTTTCCATTGGGCTTTATGAATACCCTGAGTCAGTTCGGGTATTTGTTGATCCCAGAGTACTTGCAGTACTTCTTTTTCAATCGGGTGGTCAAATAGCCCCAATAAATACAGTAGCCTGAGTTCGGGGTCAGGCTCACCTTGCTTATTTCTTAACCAAATATCGTATTGCTGCATCACCCGAAAGGCGTGGCGGTCGGTGTTGCTGGTGTCGGTGAACCAGTCTGTCAGGGTATCGAGTTTTTGTAGTTCGTCATCCAGCTGACAGTGAATTGCGTTGCCCAATAAATGCAAGGTTAAGGCATGGCCTTTTACCTTTTCGACCAGTGCTTTTAACTGGCTGTCTCGGCCTTGTACCTGATAGGAGCCTAATAACTGAATACCGTCGTTGGTTTCCAGATTATTCAGGTCGTGCTTTACAGCCTGCCCCTTATCGGCCAATTCATAGACGGGGATACGGCTGGTAATCACACAGAGTGGGCTGTTTGTGCTGCTGCTTTGGCCAACCAGGCGTTTTAATAGCCGAACCATGGCCCTGTCTTTTAAGCGCCCGTCCATACCCCGGCCACCGTGCTGCATCGGCTCCAGTCCGTCCAGCACCAACAGGCATTGGTGTTGAATCACGGCATCGGCAAAGGCATCCGCTCTGTCTTCGTCGGTTTTAAACTGGTCAGGGTCGATACCAAATTCTTTAAACCCGGCTTCAAATAAGGGGCTGGCGGACACCTGCTTGGTATCTGTGGTGCCCTGGCTGTAAAACGACCAGATAATGCGGTTATTAATCGTCCCTTCTGCTTGTTTATTGTTCAGCCAGTGGCGCAATAGTTTGGTTTTGCCGGTACCGCCTGCGGCGATAAATTGAATAACCTTGGTATCGGGATTCGACAATGCCTCATCAAGCATTTGCAGCTCTTTTTTGCGACCAAAAAATTTACCGGCAACGGTGGGGAGTTGGTCGATTTGGATGGGGTTTTCAGAAATCGGGGCAGGTGTTGTTGTAGAGGCCGCAGGTTTAGGTTGTGTTGATTTTGCTTCGGCGACCAGATCCTCAACCCGACTGGCCAGATGGCTGAGTTTGTCGTCTTGTTCATGCTCGCTCAAACCAGAAAGGACAAGGTTATCTTTAACTCCGCCTTGAATGGCACTGAGCCAGCTCACTTTTTGCCATGGGCAAGGCTTGATGATGACAGGAATGACACGGATACCTTCCCGTTCCCGTCTTTGCAGCAGTGCAGGGACTTCCTTGCTGCGAATAAAACCCGACGTAAGAAAATGGGCGCTGATCAGCATGACAGCAATGTCACAACTGTTTAATGAGGCTTCAATTTCTGGATACCAATCGTTACCCTCGGTGATTTGTCGGTCGTCCCAGATCGACAGCAGTCCTTCCATTCCCAGGACGTTGAGTTGAAGACACAAACGGTCTTTCCAGTCTTCGTCTTTATGGCTATAACTGATAAATACCTTGGGAGCTGACATCTCTGCATCCTGATCCTTTGTCATTCACAGAGGCATCTTAGCCTTATCGGTTTTATATCCAAAGCCTATCGTGGTTGGCGGGTTTGACGTTGAAGTCAAGAGAGCTTTGCGAGCGGAAGCCGCTCGCGTCGGTTCGGGACAGTTAACTTCTCCAGCGCCTGGTGATATCGCCATAGGCATCAATACGGCGATCGCGGAAGTAAGGCCAGATACGGCGCAGCTGCTCGGTGCGGTTCATGTCGATTTCCGCCATCAGTACGGTTTCTGATTCCCGGTCGGCCTGGGCCAGAAACTCACCTTGCCCGCCACAAATAAAGCTGTTGCCCCAGAAAAGGATGCCATCGGTGACGCCGGTTGGGTCGGCTTCGTGTCTGACCCGGTTGATGGCCACAACCGGCAGGTTGTTGGCGACGGCATGGCCGCGCTGAACCGTGATCCAGGCGTCGGTTTGACGCTCGTTTTCGGCAGTGTCTTCTTCCGGTTCCCAGCCGATGGCGGTGGGGTAGATCAGGATGTCGGCTCCGGCCAGTGCCATCAGGCGGGCGGCTTCCGGGTACCACTGGTCCCAGCACACCAGTACGCCGAGTTTTCCGACGGAGGTATCAATTGGCTGGAAGCCCGGTTCGTCGGCATCGCCGGGAATAAAGTAGTATTTCTCGTAGAAGCCAGGGTCGTCCGGGATGTGCATTTTACGGTAGAAACCGGCCAGTTCTGGGCTGCGGTCGAACACCAGTGCGGTGTTGTGATACACGCCGGTACCGCGCTTTTCAAAAATGGAGCCGACGATCACGATCTTGAGTTCATCGGCCAGTTGGCCAAGACGCCGGGCGGTTGGGCCGTCGAGTGGCTCGGCCAGATCAAACAGCTCGGCGGCCTGATGCTGGCAGAAGTAAGGCCCGGCATGCAGTTCCTGAAGGCACACAAGCTGAGCGCCGCCAGTAGCTGCTTCCCGTATCAGGGCTTCGGTACGATCGAGCGTGGCGTCCTTGCTGCCGTGCCAGGCCTGTTGCAGGGCGGCAACGCGTAATGTGCGGTTGTTAGCTGGCATTGCTGGTCTCCTGGTGAATCTGCATGGTCAGGCAGTGAAGTGAACCGTACTGTTCGACGATTGGGCGGCAATTGATCGGGTGCACCCAGTGGTTCGGGAATGCCTGAATCATGCGTTCGACGGCAACCCTGTCTTCCGGGACGCCATAGATTGGCAACAGCACGGCATTGTTGATGATCAGGAAGTTGGCATAGGTCGCGGGAAGGCGGTCGCCTTCGTCGTTGTGAATCGCACTCGGCAGGGGGAGTGGCAGCAGCTGATAAGGTTGGCCATTGGGCTGACACAAGCCCTGGAGTTCTTTTTCCATGGCTCTCAGGCTTTCGTAGTGTGCATCTGCCTGACGAGCCTGGCAGTAAGCGATGGTACTGGACGAGCAGAAGCGGGCCAGCGTGTCGATGTGGGCGTCGGTGTCGTCGCCTTCCAGGTGGCCGTTTGAGAGCCACAGCACGCGTTTGATGCCCAGCGACGACTGCAGACGTTGTTCGATATCCGCTCGGCTCAGGCCGGGGTTGCGATTCGGGTTTAGCAAGCACTGTTCAGTGGTCAGGAGCGTGCCGTTGCCATCGGTTTCCAGACTGCCGCCTTCCAGAATCCAGTGCTCGCTGGTCATGATGGCGCTGCCATAGGCACCCAGCTGGTGCAGCTGGCGGGAGATCTGGTTGTCCAGGGCGCTGGCGTATTTGTTACCCCAGCCATTGAAGGTGAAGTCCACCAGTTCCAGTTCGCCTTCGATGTAGCAGCTCACCGGGCCATGATCCCGTGCCCAGGTGTCATTGTTATCGACCCGGTAGAAGCTGATCCGCTTGTGGTTCTGGTACAGGTGGCTCAGGCGTGAGAAGTCAGTGTCGCTACCACAACTGATGATCACGTTCTGGTGTTGGGCAATGGTGGTTGCAATGGCATGAAACACAGGTTCAACGCGGTTCAGTACCGTTCTCCAGTCGCCGGAAGCAGTGGGCCAGGTCAGCTGAACGGCTGTTTGAGGTTCCCACTCGGCGGGCATGCGTTTGCTCAAATGCGTGATCTCTCGTCTGAAGGTTGTTTTGATTGGTTGGCTGCACGGCTTGGTACAGCGAAGGCGAGATTATGGCAACTTTTTGTTCGCTCTGCTTGTCGCAAAGGTCGCCATTCTGTTGCCAGTCGGGCACACTTGCCGACTGTTTTTTGGACCACCGGTGCAGCAGGGCCGTTTGCACCGGAAATCAGCATCTGAACGGGAGTTGTTGCGGTTGATTTCTCTTTCCCCTGGATCGCTGCCTTTGGGCATCGGTCTGCGCTATCTGGCCGCCAAGCGGCGTAATCATTTTATTTCCTTTATCTCTGCGTCGTCGATGGTCGGCATGACGTTGGGTGTGGCGGTGTTGATTCTGGTTCTGTCTGTGATGAACGGATTTGACCGCGAGTTGCGGGAGCGCATTCTCGGCATGGTGCCTCATGGTGTGCTGTATGAAGCCGGCGGTATCAAGGACTGGAAAGCGCTGGGTGAGGAGGTGAAAGCCTATCCGGGAGTCGCTTCGGTGGCGCCGCTGACGCGACTGCAGGGCATGATCGGCCACGGCGGCAGCGTCAAAGGCGTGTTGGTGACCGGTGTCGACCCGGAAGTTGAGCCTGACGTGTCGATTCTGCCCAATCACATAAAAACCGGGGCGCTGGATGAGCTACAACCCGGTAAATATCGTGTCTTGCTGGGCGATCTTCTGGCGCGTCGGCTGGGGGTTGAAGTCGGTGATCGCGTGACTTTGATGCTGCCAGAGGCAACTTTGTCGCCTGCGGGTGTGCTGCCGCGCGTCAAGCGATTGACGGTTGCCGGGACGTTTTCCGTCGGTGCCGAGCTGGACGCCAATCTGGCGGTTGTGAACCTCGTCGATGCTGGCAAGCTGGGCCGTCAAAAAGGTGACGCTCAGGCGCTACGTATTCGCTTTGACAACCTGTTTGATGCCCCGGACATGATCTGGAAGCTGGTGAACGGTCTGGATGGGTATTATTCCGGCAGCGACTGGACGCGCACACATGGCAATCTGTTTGCGGCGATTCGGATGGAGAAAACCATGATTGGCTTGCTGTTGTTGATCATTGTTGCCGTGGCGGCGTTCAATATCATTTCCACGCTGGTCATGGTGGTCACTGACAAGCAGGCAGACATTGCCATTCTGCGCACCATGGGAGCCAAGCCGCGTACGATCATGCTGATCTTTATGGTTCAGGGCTTGTCGATTGGTCTGGTCGGTGTGCTGTTGGGAACAACGCTCGGCATTATCGCAGCGCTGAACATTTCCAGTGTTGTCGCCTGGGCGGAGCAGACGTTTGGATTCCAGATTCTGAATGCGGATGTTTATTTTATTTCTTATCTGCCATCCCAGTTGCAGTGGTCTGATGTCGGCATTGTGACGTCAGCGTCCTTGCTACTGAGTTTCCTGGCAACCTTGTATCCATCTTGGCGGGCGTCCCGTGTTCAACCGGCGGAGGCGCTGCGTTATGAGTGATGAATCTCTGGTTCTGCAAGCGCAAGGCTTGCGCAAAACCTATACGTCCGGGCCGCAATCCGTCACGGTCTGGCAGGATGTGGATCTTGATGTCCGTGCCGGTGAAACGCTGGCGATTGTCGGTGCGTCCGGCTCCGGCAAGACGACGTTGCTGAATGCGCTGGGCGGTCTGGATTCGCTGGATGCAGGCAAGGTGATGTTGTCGGGTGAATCAGTGCATGAATTGAAAGAGGCGGCCCGAACTCGTCTGCGTAACCGCGATATTGGCTTCGTGTATCAATTTCATCATCTGTTGCCTGAGTTTTCTGCGCTTGAAAACGTCATGCTGCCACTGTTATTAGGCGGTCAGGCGCGGGCGGAAAGCGAAGGTCGTGCGAAAGAGTTATTAGCGCAGTTGGGTCTGGGGGAGCGAGTCAATCACAAGCCAGCCGAGCTGTCCGGTGGTGAGCGTCAGAGAACCGCCATTGCCCGTGCCTTGGTGAATCGGCCGAAGCTGGTATTGATGGATGAGCCAACGGGGAATCTGGATCAGAGCACGGCTGCTCAGGTTGAGGAGGCAATGTTGGAATTGACCAGTACTGTGGATACGGCATTTATCATTGTCACCCACGACTCTGCCCTGGCGAGCCGTATGCATCGGGTGCTGGAGTTGAAGAATCAGACGCTGTCAGCCGTCTGACTGATTTGCCCGGGTCGAATTATTGATCTGGGCTGTTGTTCTCTGTCTGACGAAGTTTGCGTTTTTTCCAGTTGTCCCACACATGCATTCGCCAAACCAGATGGATCAGGAAGTAGCTGGCAACGCCCAGTGTGATGCCGGTCGTAAGTGATCCGACGAACAGCGGCTCCCAGATGTTACTCAGCTCGGTCATTGCCCATTCCAGAGACAATTCAATTTCCAGTTCGGTCGGTGGGGTGTCCAGCATCCAGGCGCCAAGCAAATAGGTTCCATAGAACAGCGGCGGAATGGTGATCGGGTTGCTGATCCACACCAGTCCAACGGAAATGGGCAGGTTGGCATTGGCGTAAAAGGCTATAAACGCAGCGATGAACATCTGGAATGGCAGTGGCAGGAAGGCTGCAAACAGGCCGACCAGAAAAGCGCGGGCGACGCAGCGACGATTCAGATGCCAGAGGTTGGACTTTGAAAACAAGGGTGACAGGAATCGAAGCGACTGATTATTCTGAACCTGTTCCGGGGAAGGAAATACTTTCTGAATGAATTTCTTGGGCATGATGGTGGCCATCGTCAAAGTGGCAGCGATTATGCCGATTACGCCATGGAGTGGCAATGCAAGGTTATGGGTTCCTGTTTGGGCTGGGCGTTATTGGTGGCACGTTACTGACGCCATGGCAGCTCCTGTGGATGGTTGTCGCCGGAGTCGTGTTGCTGGGTCCTCTGCGTTTCTTGCTATTGCAGCGTCATTCGCTGACAGCTTCGCCGTTCAGGTCGCGGGTAACCGCTAAAGCACTGCTCATGGTTCTCGGGTTGTCGTGGGGATGTTTCTGGCTCCAGTGGCAGCTGGAACATCGCCTGCCGTCGTCACTGGATAAATCCGATGTGGTGCTGGATCTCACGGTCATTTCGGCCAGGCAAGCTGAGCACTGGCAGCGCCTGGATGTCAGCGTTACAGGTTTTCCGCAGATGGCGACGGGCGTGGGTTTCGACCAATCCAAATCCAGATTGGCGAATCTGCGGCGCCTCCAGCTCAACTTCTATTTTCCAAGACGCACTGCTCATCAAACGCCTTCGGATCGGAGCGAGTTCAGAGCTGGTGACCGTGTCAGGGCTGAAGTCCGCCTGAAATCTGTTCGTGGTCTCTCGAATGGCTTGCCGTTCGATTATGAAACCTGGGTTTTGCGTAAGGGTATCGATGCCCGAGGCTATATTCGGCGTGTTATCTCCATCGACTCTGAGCAGAAAGGAAGTGCCCGATCATTGCGGGAAACCGTGATTGATAACCGAAAGGAAGCCGTTGGTGAGCAGGCCTGGCCCTGGGTTGCCGGATTGGTATTTGGTGTTCAGGATGCTTTCGACGCAGACCAATGGGCATTAACCCAGCAAACGGGCACGTTGCATTTGTTGGTTGTGAGCGGTCTTCATATGGGGTTGATGGCAGGTCTGGTGGTCGGGGTGTTTCTGGTTGGTCAGAAAGTTGTGTCAATTATTCCGGTGCTGCCTCTCCGAAATTCCATCCCTTCCAGGTCCGGTTTTTTCAGTGTTGGAGTGGCGGGCCGGTTGCGAGCGGTCTTTGTGATTCTTGCCGGGGCGGGTTATCTCTATGTGGCGGGTGCCGGTATCGCCTTGCAGCGGGCATGGATCATGTTGGTCGCGGCCGTTTTGATTCTGTTGATGGTCAGGAAATTGTCGTCGATGGCTGCATTGAGCTATGCATTCGCCATCATTTTGTTGATCAATCCCTTGGTGTACACGGGTGCGGGGTTTGGCTTTTCTATCGCTGCCGTAGCAGGATTGCTGCTGTTTCTCAGAGGGAGAAAGCTGTCGCGTTGGCAGTTGCTCTGGATGCCCCAGTGGATTGTATTTGTCTGCTTGTTGCCGGTGATGTTGTGGTGGGGGCAGGGGGTCACTCCGGTTTTTCTTGTGTGCAATCTTGTTGCTATCCCTTTGGTTGGTTTTGCGCTGTTGCCTTTGTCGCTGATGACGGCCTTGTTTCCCGGAATGTGGTGGCAAGATGTGCTGGTTTGGGTCGGGGATGTTTTCTGGAGTCTGCTGCTGTTCGCGTCTGAGTTGCCGTTTGCGACGGTACGGTATCAGCCACTCGACGTACTGCTGGTTTGGGTGTTTTTGCTTGTTATGAGCTGGGCAGGCGTGCGCCCTGTGATCGGGATGGTGGTGACGGTTTTATGCTTGACGTTGCTTTTTTCAAAGTCGGCATCGGATACAGACCGGATTGTTATGGCCGACGTGGGGCAGGGTCAGTCGGTTGTGCTGACTTACGGTTCTTCCGAAGGGCAGGCCAGGTCAATGGTGGTTGATGTGGGCGCCCGGTTTTCCAAGCGATTTGATATTGGAAGTGCTGTTGTCGCGCCGCTGGTTTGGCGCCACGGTGGTGGGGAAATCAACGATCTGGTGATCAGTCACAGCGATCTCGACCATGCTGGCGGATGGAGCGGGTTGGTGGATTCTGGCGTGTTGATCCATCGTCAATGGTATGGGCAGATAGCCAAAGCCGATTCGATACCAGACGGGGTTGATGTCAGGGAGTTAGACGACTGCCATGGCTCAGATCGATGGCGTCAGCGTGGAGATGATTTTTTCTTCCGGTTTCTGATTCTTCCAGCCCGATACCATCACAGTGATAATGACGCTTCCTGCGTGGTTCAGATTCGCTGGCATGGTCAGGTTATTCTGATTCCCGGAGATGTGAGCAAGCTTGCTGAACTTGCTTTGTTATACCGTTATCGGAATGAGTTGCAGTCGGATGTCCTCATTGCGTCGCATCACGGTAGTCAAAGCAGTACATCCCGGCGCTTTCTGGATGCTGTTAACCCGAAGCAGGTGTGGGTTTCTTCCGGCTTCAATAATCGGTTTGGCCATCCGCATCAGGATGTGATTGAGCGAATTCATGGGAGTGGTGCGGAACTCGAGGTAACGGCTCAAAACGGAGCGATTATATTGCATCCGGACGGAAGGATTGAAACACAGCGCTCCGGCTGGAAGCCGCCGTGGCGTCAGCAATGACGGGCTGTATGTCCATGATGAGTACATTGTAATATTCCATTTCACCATACTGACTAACAGGTCTTATACAAGTCAGGGCCATGTGCTAGAGTACGCGCAAAATTGACTAGCTGGAGTAGCCTTGCATGTTAGAAATCATCCAGAGTGGCGGATGGATGATGGTGCCAATCATCCTGACATCAGTATTGGCATTCGGGATCAGTGTGGAACGTTTCTGGACCCTGCGTTCAGAGCAAATTGCACCACCTGACTTGCTGGCTCGTGTGTGGGGCTGGATGAAAGACAAAAAGCTGGATTCTGACCGCATTCGCGAATTGCAGGATTCCAGTCCTCTCGGTCGAGTCCTTGCTGCTGGTCTGGTGAACTCCCGACATGGTCGTCAGATCATGAAAGAAAGCATCGAAGAGGTCGCCTCTCACGAAATTCACGAAATGGAACGCTTCCTGAGCGCCCTTGGCACCATTGCTGCGGTGGCACCGCTAATGGGGTTGCTGGGTACCGTGATTGGTATGATCAGCGTGTTCTCTGAAATCATGATTCAGGGCACGGGTCAGGCAGCGGTTCTGGCAGGCGGTATTTCCGAAGCGCTGGTCACCACCGCAGCTGGTTTGATCATCGCGATTCCGGCCCTCATTTGCTATCGCACCCTGCAGCGTCGGGTGGATGAGATTGTGGTCTTCATGGAACAGGAAGCCATCAAGCTGGTAGACGTGCTTCATGGTGATCGTGAAGTGGTGGACAATACCGTAGACAAAGCCAAGGCGAGCAAGAAGTGAATTTCAAACGTCAAGCCCGGGATGATGTCTCGGTAAATATGACGCCTCTGATTGATATTGTTTTCCTGTTGCTGATTTTCTTCATGGTTTCGACCACCTTCACTCAGGAAAACCATCTCAGCATTGATTTGCCAGAGGCTTCTGCTGAACCGTCCAGTGCCCCTGTTGAAGCCATCGATGTGGTGATCTCTGCGGCCGGAGACTACAGCATTAATGGCAAGGTGTTGTTGAACAATCAGCCCGACACTATTCGTCGGGGAATCGGCAAGGCC
>PBNY01000088.1 GCA_002723385.1 Oceanospirillaceae bacterium
ACGGCTGCTGATCAAGCTGCCTTCGATTTGCAGGCGGTAGCCCTGTTCTGGGGACGTTGGTGTGGTGATGTCCAGCAGCTGGATGTCGACGTTGTAATCTTTCCAGTACCAGGGTGATGCATAGAGTGCGTCGGTAGTGACGTCTGCATTGGAGGATGGGGTTCCTTTGGCAGTCTCGATGTAGCCTTCACCCAATACCACCAGTTGATTGTCCAATAAGTACAAGCCGTTGACCGAGCTGGTTTTATCAATGGCGTAGCTGCCAGCTTTGGTGCTACGAACCGGATTGGTTTCAGTCTGATAGATCTCGATGCGGGCTTGGGATTGCTCGCTTGAATCCGCTGTTGTTCCACTACCACCGCTGAAGCTTGTTGTCACATCTGGCCAGTAGAAGCTCGGCTGATTCACCGCAAACAGGTAGTCACCATTTTGTTTGATCAGGTCAGCCTCATCGACCCCGGTTTCCTGGGTGTTGGTGGTCGAGAAGTCTTGCCCGCCCCCGGCTGAGTCAGACGCCGTTTCGGGGGCACTAGCAGAGAGGTCTGCGCCGTCATCCGAGTTTCTTGAATCTGAGTAGCTCAGAGCAAATCCCTGCTTCAGATAGGTTTCCAGATCACTGGTGCCTTTGGGCAGCTCGGGGTCGTTGGCACTGTCGGAAGAAGAGCCACAGCCTGATAGCAGGCTGACAGCCACCAGAGTGGCCAGAGTTGTCCGTTTCATAGCGTTGTCTCCTGTGACGCAAAAGGTGACGGAACAAATACAGAATGGAAAAAAATACCATTGGCCTTATTTTATGTGGAAAATATTCCCATATCAATAGCCGGGGTGATTGAAAACCCGGAAATGACATCCAACTGATACACTGCTGGCCGGTTTGGTAGCGGCGATGGATATGAATATTCGCGGAATCAGTTTGCTGGTGGCACTGGGCTTGAGCCTGCAGGCCAATGGCGAAGGTTACAGACAATACCAGCAGGTCGGTTTTCACGCCGGACAGGCTTCTGACACCGCCAAAGCGGGATGGTGGCAGCTGTCGGTTGGTCACCGCTGGAAGAAGCGCACCCATGAGTTTCGTATCAACAGCGGCTATTTACGGCTGGATGATCAACGCTCGGGTCTGGCAGATACCTGGCTCAGGGCCAGCTGGTTGTTTCAACGCCCGTGGCTCAGGCAGTGGTGGGATGTGCAATGGCGCATGAAGCTGCCAACAGCCCGTTCAGACAACGGTCTGGGCACCGGGAGTGTGGATAACGAGTTGCGGGGTCAGGCTCTGGTGCAATGGAAACCGGTACTGGGCTGGTATTACGCGGGTTACCGACTGCGTGGACAAAGCCCGGAATACGATGTGCAGCATGGCTACAGTTGGGGAGCGGGTGCTGGACTCAAGGGCTGGTCGCTGGTCTACGACGGTCGTGAGTCAGCGTTCAGTGGTCAGCCCAGTCTGCATAACATCAGCCTGATACACCAGCTGAAAGTGGGCCGACAAACCCGAATCAGCCCTTATGTGCGCTGGCGTACCAATGGCGAGTGGGGCGCGGGCATTGGCATACGCTGGTAATCAGTTCCCGCTGTCTGTATCAGGTTGATCCGGGGCTTCACTGCCGGTATCCACTCCGGAATCGCCGCTGGCGCTGTCCGTGCCGCTGTCATAACTGGCTTCGCCGACATCAAAATCCGGACGCTGCATCAGTTCCGGGCGTTCGGGTAACTCAGGACGTTCCAGCGAGCGGCCAGTGCCACCGATGCCTTCCTCTTCACCGCCAGGACGCAAGCCTGTGCCACCCAGGCCTTCCGAGTCGTTCAATTGAGTGTCGGCATGGCTGGTGCCAGACAGTAAGGCCGCGAATGCTAGCAGCTGAAGAAAACGCATCATGAGGGTGGAGCTTCCTGTTGGCTGTCTGGCCGGGATTCGGTGGCGAAGTACAGTCCGGCGTTCATACGCTGGTTGCCCGGATGAGTCTGCTTCAGTGTCAGAGCTTGCTGGTTCAGGTGTTTCAGCAGTTTCATGCCCTCATCCTGATAGATACGATGCAGTTGTTGAATCGCTTCCTCAGACAAACGGGTGTAATACACGCCGCGCTCCAGCAAAGGTTCAGACTGCGTGCCCAGGTTGTGGGAAGCTGTCTGAATATGATCGGCCAGGTTGCGTTGCCAGTAGAAGAGTTTCTCTTCTTCACCGTGTCGAGGAATAAAAGCCTCTTGCTGCAACACAACCCGATCATTGTCATCGACGGTGGCCATGCCCAGATTCAGCCACTCGTCCAGCACGGCGCGAGGGCGAATGTCCTGACGGCCGACGGTTTCAACCAGAGTTTCGAAGCTGACGTCTCCGGGGTTGGTGCTCTGACGCGGGATGGGCAAAGGAACGCCGTCTTTCTGATAGCCATCAGTGGTGAGCCAGCTGGCGACCAGCATGCCACCCAGTGAGACGGCTTTGGGTGTTTCATCGGTTGCACGCTCGGCAATTTCCTGCCGCAGACGTTTGACTTCCTTGCGGTGAATACCGGTCAGCAGGCTCAGCCGACTTTCGGTCTGGCGCTTGCCTTCAATCGCAAACTCTTGATCAGCCACTTCAACGTACAGTTCTTTCAGCACACCGGTTAAGGCCGGGTAGGTGACCTGGTTTCTTAATAGCAAACGCACCAGGGGTTTTAACACCACCTGGGTCGCAGCGAGCAGTCGGGACGGGCGTTCGAGTTCATTCATCTTGCCACTATAACGGGAATGCCAATACGTCGCTATAAAAATGGGGAAAATTTCCACTCATTGTCCGTCCAAACTGGGTCAGGCTGCAGATGCCGGTGTCGCTTCCATACGCTCAACCAGATAATCAACCAGCAGTCGCACCTTGGTGGACAGGTGACGGCTCGGTGGGTAAAGCGCCCAGATACCTTCTCTCTCCGGTTCGAACCGGGTCAGCAGCGGAATCAGCTGTTGCTCTGCCAAGGCCTGGTCGACGTAATAATCCGGCAGCTGTACCAGCCCGACGCCTTTCAACGCGGCATCCAGCAAAGTACGGCCACTGTTTGCCCGCATGGTGCCATGAACCCTGAGATTACGCTCTGCACCGTCTTCACGAAAACGCCAGTATTCCAGCGTCCCCAGCAAACAGTTGTGATGCTGCAATTCGCTCAGGGAATGGGGTTCGCCATGCCGTTTCAGGTAGTCACGCGATGCGCACAAGTGCAGTTTTCGCGACGCCAGACGCCGGGCTTTCATGGAAGAGTCCTGTAGCCGTCCCAGACGAATGGCGAGGTCGAATCCGCCCTCGATCAAATCCAGTGTCTGGTTGGTCAGTTCGCATTCGATGTGGAGTTGTGGATGCAACAGGGCGAAGTCATTGATCAACGGCATGATGCGTTCTTCACCGTAGGTGATCGGGGCAGTGACCTTAAGCTGTCCAATCGCCTTGTCCTGCAGGTAGGTGACTGCTCGCTCCGCTTCAATGACACCGTCCAGCAACGGACGACAATGGCGGTAATACAGGGCACCCGCTTCCGTAACGGACACCTTGCGAGTGGTGCGATGAATCAGCTCGGTGGAGAGTCGTTGTTCCAGATCCTTCACCTGGCGGCTGACTTGCGCCACCGACATGCCCAGCTGCTGCGACGCGCGGGTGAAGCTGCCGGTTTCTGCCACCGCGACGAATTCCCGTATACCTTCCCATCGAATCATGACGTTGCCTCATTACTTTTTCTGAGCGGTAAGAATCAATTTCAGAAGCATACGATTATCCCGGTATCAGAAAAAACTACACTGAAGAGGTAACCATCTGAGGGAGCCTCCCATGACTGATACTACCCAGCCCATTGTAAAGTGCCGTGCCGCCATTGCCTGGGGGCCGAATCAGCCGTTGAGTATTGAAGAAATTGACGTGATGCCACCCAAAGCGGGTGAGGTATTGGTCAAGATTGTAGCAACCGGTGTGTGTCACACCGATGCATTTACCCTGTCCGGTGAAGACCCGGAAGGTATTTTTCCAAGCATTCTGGGCCACGAAGGTGGTGGTATCGTCGAAGCAATTGGTGAAGGCGTGACCAGCGTTGAAGTCGGCGATCACGTGATTCCGCTCTACACCGCCGAATGCGGCAAGTGCAAATTCTGTAAGTCTGGCAAAACCAATCTGTGCCAGGCGGTACGTGAGACCCAGGGCAAGGGCCTGATGCCCGACGGCACCACGCGTTTCTACAAGGATGGCGAGCCGATTTTCCATTACATGGGCTGCTCGACCTTCTCTGAATACACGGTCTTGCCGGAAATCTCACTGGCCAAGGTGAACAAGAACGCACCGCTGGAAGAAGTTTGTCTGTTGGGCTGTGGTGTTACCACCGGCATGGGTGCGGTGATGAATACCGCCAAGGTGGAAGAAGGCGCGACCGTGGCGATCTTTGGCCTCGGTGGTATCGGCCTGTCGGCCATCATTGGTGCCACCATGGCAGGAGCCAGCCGCATCATTGGTATCGACATTAACGACAGCAAGTTCGAGCTGGCGAAGAAGCTGGGTGCGACCGAGTGCATCAATCCAAAAGACTATGACAAGCCGATTCAGGAAGTCATTGTCGAGCTGACCGACGGCGGCGTCGATTACAGCTTCGAGTGTATTGGTAACGTCGATGTGATGCGTTCGGCGCTGGAATGCTGCCACAAGGGCTGGGGTGAGTCGGTGGTGATTGGCGTGGCTGGCGCCGGTCAGGAAATCTCAACCCGTCCGTTCCAGCTGGTGACGGGGCGGGTCTGGCGTGGTTCGGCGTTCGGCGGTGTAAAAGGCCGTTCAGAACTGCCGGGCATTGTTGAAGATTATCTGGCGGGCAAGTTTGCGCTGAATGACTTCATCACTCACACCATGGGGCTGGATGACATCAATGAAGCCTTTGATCTGATGCACGAAGGCAAATCGATCCGCAGCGTGATTCATTACTGATCCCCACTGCAGCACCGGGTTTTCTGGCTCCCGCGTGGGAGCCAAATCAGATTCCATTTCCTGCGTGGAGCGTGGGAACGAGATTCCGATATGACCTGCGTGGGAGCGTGGGGCGTTTGATCTTCCAAAGGTAAACAAATATGGAAATGATCAGTCAGAACAAAAGTTTCGATGGCTGGCACAAGCAATACGAGCACGATTCGGCGGTGCTCAACTGCCGCATGCGCTTTGCGATTTATCTGCCGCCTCAGGTGGCTCAGGGCCGCATGGTGCCAGTGCTGTACTGGTTGTCCGGCCTGACCTGCACCGACGAGAACTTCATGCAAAAAGCCGGTGCCCAGCGGGTTGCGGCGGAGTTGGGCATTGCGATTGTCGCACCCGACACCAGCCCGCGTGGCGATGACGTTGCTGACCGTGATCAATACGATCTGGGTAAGGGGGCGGGTTTTTACGTCAACGCGACTCAGGAGCCGTGGCAGTCTCATTACCAGATGTACGACTACGTGGTGAAAGAGCTGCCGGAGCTGATTGAAGCCAACTTTCCGGTCAGCCAGCAGCGCGCTATTGCCGGGCACTCGATGGGTGGTCACGGAGCCATCACCATTGCCCTGAAGAATCCACAACGCTACCGTTCGGTATCGGCATTCAGCCCGATCACCAATCCGATCAACTGCCCCTGGGGGCAGCAGGCGCTGGAAACCTATCTTGGCAAGAATCGTGAAGCCTGGAAGCAGTATGACAGCTGTGAGTTGATGCGCTCGGTTGGTAGCCAGCCGGAAAACCACTTGCCGATGCGGGTGGATCAGGGCGAAGCGGATGACTTCCTTGCTGAACAACTGAAACCGGCGGCACTTCAGGCGGCGGCGGAAGCCAGTGGTTATCCGCTCAGTCTGGAACTCCATACCGGTTACGATCACAGCTATTACTTCATCGCCAGCTTTATGGAAGACCACCTGCGTTTTCATTGGCAACACCTGAGCGACTGATCCACTCTGGCAGCAGCAGATGTGTATCGGTACTCTGTTGCTGTGTTTTGTTGCTGCGTCCTCTGTGCCGTAAATTTCCGATGCTTTTGTTTCTATTCCCCATGCTGCGATCGTTAGATGCGTAGCGCTCGCATGCCTTCCCGCACACGGCTGGATCGATTTCTGGCCGCGAATACCAGATACAGCCGAAGAGAAGTACGCCTGCTGTTGGCGCAGGGGCGGGTTCTGGTCAATACCGAGCAGGCAACCGCCATCAATCAGGTACTGGAGCCATTTGATACCGTGGTGCTGGACGATGTTTGTCTGCGGCAGCATGAAGCGGTCTATCTGGCGATGAATAAACCACTGGGCGTTGTCAGTGCAACGGATGATCCGCAGCATCGAACCGTGCTGGACGTGTTGCGTGAAGATCCGCAGTGTCCGCTTGAAACTGACCTTCTTGCCAGTCTGCACATCGTTGGGCGACTGGATAAAAACACCTCCGGGCTATTGCTGCTGACCAACGACAGTCAGTGGTCGGAGCAGTTGATGCAGCCGGATTCCAAAATACCCAAGGTGTACGAGGTGACGCTGCAACATCCTCTGGACGAGCGCTATGCCCCGGCGTTCGCAAGCGGGATGCATTTTTCTTACGAAGACATCACCACCCGGCCTGCGCAGCTGGAAATCCTGTCCAGCCACGTGGCGCGAGTGACGCTGACCGAGGGGCGTTATCATCAGATCAAACGCATGTTCGGGCGCTTCCGCAATCCGGTAGTCGCCCTGCACCGATGTGCTATTGGATCGCTGCCATTGCCCGCCGAACTGGAGCCGGGATGTTCCCAGGCGATCAATCCGGCGCTTGTGGATTCCGGTTTGACTACCAGCTGATGTGTTCGGAACGCAATACGTGGCCCTTGTCACTCACCAGCGACAGTCGCGCTGACCAGCCGGTGCTGGTGTCTTCCAGGCTGATATAGCCAAAGTTGTCGTGACCAAAGCTGCGCTCGGTGGTTCTCAGGCTGTTGGCTTCATTGCGCATGAGGTGCATGGCGCCGACCGCGCTGTTCAAGCCGCTGCTGGTCACTTCGTAGAGAGGGTAGTCCAATGCGCCAGAGCCGGAGGGGAGCAGTGAGATTTCGGCCAGATGACGGTCACCGCTGAGCAAAACCACGCCCTTGGCACGGGTGTCGCGAATCAGTTTCAGCAGGCGAATGCGTTCATGCGGGAAGTTGGCCCACTTTTCATAGCAGTGTTCTTCCGGCAGTGCCTGAATGCTGCTCACCAGCAGTCGCAGGTCGGCGGGTTCTTTCAGCGTCTTTTCCAGCCATTGCCATTGGGGTTCTCCCAGCACGGTTGCCAGCGGATCCTCATTGGCGACGGCGTGTCGGGCCTTGCATTCCGGACGTTTGTTGTCGCTGTCAGCTCGTACCAGTTCGGAACGGAAGCTGCGGGTATCCAGCAAGATGACCTGTACATCGACGGGCCGACGATTGGGGGTAAACAGGGTCATGCGATGGCTGTCGTAAACACCCGCCTGGCGGGCACCGCCCGTATGGGTCTTTTGAATGCCGAAGAAATTCATCATGGCATCCTTGGCGGCCAGCTTGTGGGGGAAGTCTTCGCCGGCGTCATTGAGGCCGTAATCGTGGTCGTCCCAGGTTGCCATCAACTGAATGGATTGCTTCTCGGCCCGGTACATAAAGCGGGAAAATTCCGGGTTTACTGCCAGATCCTGCCAGGCGGCGTAGATGCCACGTGCGCCCTTCATCTCCTTGTAGCGTCCGACATCGGCGTAAACAGTGTCACCCATGAAAACAAAGCCCGCTGGTTTTTGTTTCAGGACGGAAGTCCAGATGGGTTGTGGTCTCGATTCTTTCAGACAGGAGCCGAAGGCAATGCCTCCGGGCTGCAAGTTCGGGAAAACCGGCTCGGCGACCGTCGGGTTCACCCAGCTGATGGCTGCCAACAAGATCATCAGGATGCGCATTACGAATCTCCATTGCCAAATTCAAGTGAGGTGCGTATGTAGCACATTTGAACGCTAGTTGTTCAATATGTGATCGGTGTTGCCAGGGATTGCGAACCTGGTCATGCGGAGACTGAGATGCAGTTACGATTTATCAGTGGCATGCTCTCGACCTGGATTCTTAACCTGGAGTGTTGCCGTGTTGATTCGTTGTCTTGTTTTGCTGTGTTCTCTGGTTTCCGTGCCAGTGGCGTTGGCGCAATCGTCTGTCTGGAAGGTGTCGAATGGCACCGAGCAAGTGTATCTCGGCGGTACCATTCACTTGCTGAAACCATCCGATTACCCGCTACCGTCAGAGTTTGATCTGGCTTACCAAAACAGTGATTCACTGATTCTGGAGACAGATATCAAGGCGGCAGCGGAGCCTGAAAACCAGCAAATGATTGTTCAGCGGATGCTGGCGGGGCCAGATGAACAGGTCGAGAAGGTGCTGACACCACACACCTACAGCCATTTGATGCGCACCTTTGGGCAATACGGCATGAGTCTGTCGAGCATGCGTCAGTTCAAGGTCAGCATGATGATGATCACCCTGACCCTGGTGGAGATGCAGCGGCTTGGTATCAATCAGTCGGGTGTTGACGAGTTCTACCATCAGCAAGCGACGTCGGACAGCAAGCCGATTGGGACTCTGGAGAGTTTTGAAGATCAGATTTCTTTTTTGGCGCAAATGGGCAAAGGCAGTGAAGAAACTTTCGTTGCCATGTCGCTGAAAGAGCTGGCGCAAACAGAAACAATGATGGAGCAGATGGTGTCTTCCTGGCGCAGCGGCCGTGTTGACGTGATGTCGACCATTTTTGTTGAAGACATGCAGAAAAATTATCCAGAGGTCTATCAGCAGCTAGTGGTCGACCGTAACAATAACTGGATACCTCAGATCGAGAAGCTGTTCAGTCAGCCAGGAACCGAACTGGTGTTGGTCGGCGTTGGGCACATGCCCGGAGAATCCGGTCTGATTCGCTTGCTGGAGAAACGTGGCTACAAAGTTGAGCCACTGTTGAGCCTCTGATCCTCCGGGTAACACGAGATGCTCTGGTTCAGATTTCACTGATTCAGATTTTGATGTCAGCAAAGCTGCGAGCGACCGGGTGTCGAGCTGCCGAGCTATCGGTCGCGTCATCCCGAACCAGCCAGCAGGTCACCATTCCCGCTTCCCGGGCAGCATCCAGCTCGGATTCGATATCCGACAGGAACAGCACATCGGAAGACTCAACCTCGTGCTGTTTCTGCAGTTGTTTCAGAATCTTGCGGTACGCATCGGCTTCCTGCTTGGCACCCACACGGGTGTCAAAATGACCGCTGAACAACGGCAGCAGGTCTCCATCCTGACTGAAGCCAAAGAACAGCTCCTGAGCTCGCACTGAGCCAGAGGAATACACGTACAGTGGGATACCCCTCTCGTGCCACTGACGCAGGTGCTCGGTGGCATCCGGGTACATATGGGCTTGATAGTCGCCGTTGCGATAGCCGTCTTCCCAGATCATGCCCTGCAATGCTTTCAGTGGCGTGGCCTTGCGATCTTCGGCAATCCAGCCCAGCAAAACACGGGTAACGGCATCGATATCGGTTGCGTCAACGTTACCGCCCTCGTCGTGCACCATGGCGGCAGTGGATGCCAGCTGTTGCTGTACCGCCGTATCGTCAACGTTGTGGCGAATATAGCTGGGCAGATGCTCGGCGGCGTACGGGAACAGGGTGTCTTTGACGAAGGAAATTGAGGACGTGGTGCCCTCAATGTCGGTCAGGATGATCTTTACAGAGGCGGGCATAAGGCTCAGTTTTCCAGACGATTGAAGCGTGCTGCTATGTCGCTGCCAGTGTAATGCGCCACCCAGCCTTCCGGGTTATTGAACAGGCGAATGGCAATAAAGTCCGGGTTTGGTCCCATATCGAACCAGTGCGGAGTGTTGGCAGGTACACCAATCAGGTCTCCGGTTTGACATAACACCTCAAATACCTGATCTCCAATATGCAGGCTGAACAACCCTTGACCGGCGACAAAGAAGCGGACTTCATCTTCGCCATGAGTGTGTTCGCTGAGAAATTTTTCGCGCAGTTCGTCTTTCTTCGGGTTATCGGCATTGAGGCTGATAACGTCTACCGTCTGGTAGCCCTGTGCCGTCATCAGGCGGTCGATATCGCTCTGATACGCCGCGATGACTTCTTTCTGACTGGCTCCTGGCGATAACTCGGCAGTGGCTTCCCATTGTTCAAAACGCACGCCGACTTCCAACAATTTTTGCTGAATCTTGTCGGGGTTTGAGCTGGTGAATTGCAGTTGGGTGACGTCAATAGCGGGATATATTCTTATTGTACTCACGTGGGTTCCCTTGGATGCATCCAGATGTTGGATGGTTAGTATCATGAGTCGGTGACCAGTAAACAGGCGTTTTCACCTGACCGCTGTCACCGATGGAAATAAATGTTATGGGTTATCCAGCGTACTGCTTTTGCCCAGACGGTGCAGTTCCAATTGGTAACCGAACAAGTGTTCAAGTGCCTCCAGATGGCGGAAGCATTCATCGAGATCCTTGCCCCAGGTGTACACCCCATGGCCACGAATCAGATAGGCGTGCCCCTCTCCTTCACTGGCCATGTATTGTTCGACCTCATGAGCAAGGCGGGGGATGTTCTGGTCGTTGTCGAACACCGGAATCACCAGTATGTCTTCATGCCCCTGCTGGCCGTGAAACGCCTTTTGCAACTCCCAGCCTGTCAGCCGAATGGTGTTTGACCGGGTCAGATGAGACAGCAAGACCGAGTTTCTTGAATGGGTGTGCAGTACCGCGCCGATGGCGTGGTTGCGTTCGTACAGCTGCGTGTGAAGGCGGGTCTCTGCCGAGGGCTTGCCACCGGTTTGTGATTGTCCCTGCCAGTTCACCACCAGAATGTCTTGCGGGTGAAGACGTCCCTTGTGTTTGCCCGAGCTGGTGAGCGCGCAGTGGCGTTTGTCCAGACGCATGGAGTAGTTCGAGCTGGTGGCTGGAGACCAGTCACGCTCGTACAGCAAACGACCGTATTCACAGAGCAAATCGGCCGCTTGACGAAACTGGCTACTGTTGATAGGGATGTGGCTCATGACGGGTTCTGACGTTGGAACAGCTCGGCAACTGTGTGGCTATCGGGGTTGTGAATCAGGCCTGCCTCGGTCGCAATCACATCAATCAACTCCGCCGGGGTGACGTCGAACGAAGGATTGATGGCATCGCAATTGGCTGGTGCAATGGCCTGGCCATTCAGGTGTGTTACCTCGGAAACCGGACGTTGCTCAATCGGAATCTGATCACCGGAGCTCATCTCAAGGTCAAAGGTACTGAGAGGGGCCGCAACCATCACCCGCACGCCATGGTGCTTTGCCAGAACGGCCAGACTGTAGGTGCCAATCTTGTTGGCGACATCGCCATTGGCGGCGATGCGATCTGCACCGACAATCACCCAGTCAACCGCGCCCTGACGGAACAGTTGTGCAGCAGCACCGTCGGCAGACAGCTTGACCGGGATCTCATCCTGCATCAGTTCCCATGCCGTCAGGCGGGCTCCCTGCAACCAGGGGCGGGTTTCACCGGCAAAAACGCGATCAACCTGACCGTTGTGCCACGCGGTGCGGATAATTCCCAGTGCCGTGCCATGGCCACCGGTCGCCAGCGCGCCGGTATTGCAATGGGTGTAAATGCCGATATTACTGCCCAGTACAGAGGCGCCGAAATTGGCCATGTCGAGGTTGGCAGCGATGTCTTCCTCGTGGATACGACGTGCTTCAGCCAATAACTGCTGTGGTTGCTGCGGCGCACTGGCCATGCGTTCCAGTGCCCAGAACAGATTGACGGCGGTCGGTCGGGATTCTGCCAGCACTTTGTAGGCCGCCTGGGTATCGGCACCCGCCAGCGCCGCCATGGCATAGCCGTATGCGGCCGTAATGCCGATTGCCGGGGCGCCACGCACGACCATATCGCGGATAGCGTCTGCTACTTCATCCGCGGTGCGGCATTCGATATGACGAATCTGGTGAGGCAGGACACGCTGGTCGAGCAGCTTCAAGGTGTTTTGATGCCATTCGATAGCCTGTACACGGGAAGAAATCTGGGTCATGCAAGCCGTCCGTCAAAAAGCCGCAATCTTAGCCCAGCGTCGCTGGGGTGTCCTGTTCCGTCAGGACAAAAGCCGGACCGGAATCAGGGTTTCCGGCCCGAATTGGTAACAATCAGCGCCGGAATTACAGGTAATCCTGCATATGGTGGAAGGCGCGAATCAAACCGTTGGTGGAGCCGTCAAAATGTTCCGGAATACGATCGGATTCCAGGGCACTCAGTACCTTGCCACCGAGCTTCTTGCCCAATTCCACACCCCATTGGTCGAACGAGTTGATACCCCAGATGAATCCCTGGGCAGCGACCTTGTGCTCGTAGAGGGCAATCAGGGCACCGACAGTTTGAGGTGTCGCTTTCGGGAAGTAGATGGTATTGCTCGGACGATTACCGGCAATCACCTTGTGCGGTGCCAGAACCGTCGCTTCCGCACGGCTCATGCCGCCAGCGACCAGTTCTTCAATCGCATCGTCTTCTGACTTGCCTTGCAGCAATGCCTGGCTTTGGGACAGACAGTTGGAGACCAGTACCGCGTGGAAGCTGTCAATCGGGTTATGGCTGTTCATCGGCATGATGAAATCGCACGGCGTGAAGTGGGTGCCCTGGTGCAACAGCTGGTGGAAAGCATGCTGGCCGTTGGTGCCTACGCCACCCCAGATTACCGGACCGGTCTGGTAATCCAGTGGCTGGCCATCAATGGCAACCGATTTGCCGTTACTTTCCATGTCGAGCTGCTGAAGGTGACCTGGCAAGCTGCGCAGATAGTGGTCATATGGCAGCGTGGCGTGGGAATTCACACCGAAGAAGTTCACGTACCAGACGCCCAGCAAGGCCATGATCACCGGCATGTTCTGATCCAGCGGTGCGGTACGGAAGTGCTCATCCATCTCATGGGCGCCGCGCAGAACGTCACGGAAGTTGTCGATACCAATCGCCAGCGCCAGTGGCAGACCGATGGCTGACCAGAGCGAGTAACGACCACCGACCCAGTCCCACATCGGGAAGATGTTTTCTTCTGCAACACCAAAAGCGGTGGCTTTTTCGATATTGGAGGAAACGGCGGTGAAGTGCTTCGGCAGGTCATCTTCCGTGCCGCCGTTGCGCAGGAACCATTCGCGGCAAGCGGTGGCGTTTTTCAGGGTTTCCTGAGTGCCGAATGACTTCGACTGAATGATGAACAGCGTCGTGGCCGGGTTGAGGCGTTTGAGGATCTCGGTGATGTGAGTGCCGTCAATGTTGGCCAGATAGTGAATATGCAGGCCGCTGTCCCAGTAGGGCTTCAGTGCACTGGACGCCAGCTTGGGCCCCAGGAAGGAACCGCCGATACCGATCGAAACCACGTCGGTAAATGGCTGGTTGGTGTAGCCTCGCCACTGATTGCGACGAATTTTCCAGCAGAACTCTTCCATGCGCTGAACCGTGTCACGCACTTCCGGCATGATGTCCGCACCATCAACCATGATCGGGCGATCGCTGAAGTTACGCAGGGCCGTGTGCAGGGCCGGGCGGTTTTCGCTGCGGTTGATGGCTTCACCGCGAAACATGGCTCGAGTCTTGGCCGGTACATCGCGCTCTTCAGCAAGACGAATCAGCCATTGCATGGTGTCTCGGGTTACCCGGTTTTTCGAGTAGTCCAGACTCAGGCCTGCGGCTTCTACGTGAAAGCTTTCGAATCGGTTCGGATCGTTCGCGAACCAGTCCAGCATGTGTTCTTGCGCAATATCAGCATGATGTTGCTGGAGGAGTTTCCAGATATCGGACTGGGTGAGACTGCTTGCCAGAGCCATAGTCTTTCCTTGGTGCTTATCAGTGCTTGAAAGTTGATCGGCAGTATACGAACTAACCCGGAGTGGTCAAAGCACAGTTGGGACAAAGCGGACAAGGAAGCGGGTCACGAGCAAAAGTCAGTCTGGGGTAACAGAATGTTCCGGTCATGGTCGGGACGGGCGTTTACTCACTATCTGGTGCAGTGGCGCAGAAAAAGAAACGGGCCGCCAGAGAACTCTGACGGCCCGTATAGAAGGCGGACAGGATCAGGCGACCTGTACCGGAATATCGAAGCTGGTATGGCTAACAGTGTTGTCAGCGTTCATGTACACCAGTTTAGGCTTGAAGCTGGCCAGTTCGGCTTCTTCGTAGTTGCCGTAAGCACAGATAATAACGCTGTCACCAACACCGGCCAGATGCGCTGCTGCTCCGTTGACCGAAATGGTACCGGAACCGTCTTCTGCACGGATGATGTAGGTAGTAAAGCGCTGGCCGTTAGCAATGTTATAGATCTGGATCTGTTCGTACTCGCGCATTCCGGCGAGATCCAGCAGCTTGCCATCGATGGCGCACGACCCTTCGTAGTTCAGAACGGAGTGAGTCACTCGTGCCTGGTGAAGTTTTGCTTTCAGCATAATGGTCTGCATGGTAACCCCTCATGTGTTCGTCGGGATATCGCGTGTTAAGCGGGAATGACCCTGAGAGTTTCCCTGTTTAATCATTTGGAAGATGCGGCGTCGAGATGGAATCAATCCTTCTTTCGATCAAAAATTGACCGATCTTCCAAAGGGGGCAGGAGTATGCCCTAATCATTATGTGGATTCAAATCCACCACGATGTTGTCAATCAGCCTTGCCTTGCCCAGAAAAGCCGCACCTGGAATGACAATTTCCAAGGGTTTTCCCGTATTCTGGTCGCGCTGTTCCAGCGTTTTCTGCAAGACAGGCTGCAAATTGTCGGCATGTCTGACTTCCAGATAGTCGGTTTCAAGACCTGCGTCGGCCAAAATGGCATCGCCCTGTGCCAACGCCAATTCAAGGTTACGACTTGTTTGCAATGATGAAAAGATGGCCCGTAAAGCCCTATTCAAAGCCGGTGCTCTGGCCCGTTCTTCGCTGGTCAAGTAGCCATTACGGGAACTGAGTGCCAGCCCGTCAGCCGCACGTGCGGTCGGAACCGACACCACATCCACAGGCATGTTCAGGTCGGCAACCATCTTGCGGATCACAGCCACCTGCTGATAGTCCTTCTGACCGAAGAAGGCCATATCCGGCTGAACCATATTGAACAGCTTGGTTACCACGGTTGCGACACCGTCGAAATGCCCCGGACGGCTGCCGCCGCACAGGCCTTCAGAAACACCCGGTACACTGACGCGACTCTGGTTGTCCTGACCTTCGGGATACATTTCATCAACGTCTGGAGCAAACAGGAGCTGGCAATCAGCGGCCTGTAATTTTTCGGCATCGGCATCCAGAGTGCGCGGGTAACGGGCGAGGTCATCGGGGTCGTTGAACTGCAGCGGATTGACGAAGATACTGGCAACGGTGAAACAGCCCTGTTGGCGGGATTGATCAATCAGGCTGATGTGCCCCGCATGCAGGTTACCCATGGTCGGGACAAAGCCGATGCTCTGCCCCTGCTGACGTGCTTCCTTTATATAAGCGCGTAATTCACTCAGAGTATGTACAACATTCATGCACTGAATCCGTGTTCTTCCGCTGGAAATGCGCCAGATTTCACCTCGTCAACGTAAGCCGCCATGGCTTGCTGAACGGTTCTGCCTTCGATCATGAAGTTTTTGACAAAGCGAGGAACGTGGTTGGCGTTGAGACCGAGCATGTCGTGCATGACCAGAACCTGAGCGTCAGTGCCGCCGCCAGCGCCAATACCGATTACCGGTACGGAAACCGCCGCGGTCAGATCGGCAGCCAGCTGGCTGGGAACACATTCAAGCAACAGGATGTCGGCACCGGCCTGTTCCAGCGTCTGGGCATGACGAATCATGGCATCCGCATGGTCTTTTTCCCGTCCCTGAACGCGGTAGCCGCCAAGTTTGTTGACGGATTGGGGGGTCAGACCAAGGTGAGCACACACAGGTACCCCCTGATTACTGAGTGCCTGAATCAGCGGCACCAGCCAGTCATCGCCTTCGACCTTGACCATGTGGGCACCGGCCTGCATGACCTTGCGGGCGCTTTCCAGCCCTTGTTCCAGAGTGCCGTAACTCATGAACGGCAGGTCCGTCATGACCAGTGCCGGACGTTCGGCCATGGCGTTACCGCGTGCAACGCACGCGGTGTGGTAAGCCATGTCACCAATGCTCACGGGCAGCGTGCTGTTGTGACCTTGCAGAACCATGCCCAGCGAGTCTCCAACCAGCAGCGCTTCAACCCCGGCTGACGCGGCGTTTTGGGCGAAGGTTGCATCGTAGGCGGTCAGGACCGTGAATTTTTCCTGCCTGGCTTTCATCGCCTGCAATGAACGGATTGTAATACTGCTCATATGATCTCCTCCGGAGGCTGATCTGCCACCGACTCGACTGCTAGAGCGTCAAGACGCGAAAACAGTTTTCGGTGTTACGACGGTTTGCCAATCAGGGCAATCCTATACATTCGACCGGCTATGTTGCGTATTGACCGTTATAAGTCAATAACCGGGGAGGAAAGTCGAATAAGCGTTGGGTCTTCGGCGCAGGGCAGGAGATCGAGTTTCTGACCATTCGGAAGGGCCAGTAACGGCGCGATTTCCAGAATCGGTACGACCACAAAACTGCGACTGGTCAGTTCCTTGTGAGGAACAATGAGGCGTTCCGTCTGGATGGTGTGTTGCCCATACAGCAGCAAATCGAGATCAATGCTGCGCTCGCCCCAGTGGCGTCGACGCACGCGGCCTTGTGCCTGTTCCTGCGCCTGGAGGGCGTCCAGCAGGGCTTCGGCGGTCAGCCAGGTATCCAGCATGGCAACGGCATTGATGAAGTCTGGCTGATCCTGGGGGCCAACGGGTTTGCTGCTGTACAGTGACGACACGGTAACCAGTTCGCTGTCGGGCAATTGGCCGAGTGCCTGACAGGCACTCATTACCTGACTGATCGGGTCGTCCAGATTGGAACCCAGACCAATGAAACAGCGAATCATGCGCTGGGCTTGCGGCGACGAGGCCGGTTGGGACGACGACGACGGGGTGGCCGGTCGGTCTTGTCGGTGAAGGAAGATGGGGTTTTTTCCGGTACGCCGTGTTCCTGCTGGAAGTCGGTCCACCATTGCCCCAGACCGTTGAGGTCTTCACCGGATTGTTCACGCAGCAACAGAAAATCGTAAGCCGCCCGGAAGCGTGGATGGCCCAGCAGATCGCGACATTTGCGACTGCGGATCTTGGGCAAACGCAGCTGCAATTCCCAAACTTCACGCATGGAAATCGTAAAACGTCTTGGAATGGCGGTGAACTGGCACTGATAAGCCATCACGCTGTCGATCGCCTTGTGCAAGGCTGGATGACTGTCCATCCCTTTGGATTCCAGGTTTCTTTGCATGCGGAGTACCGCAGGCCACAGCAGTGCCGAGAGGAAAAAGTACGGTGTGACTGATTTGTCCGCCTGTATGCGCAGGTCGGTGTTTTTCATGGTGTTGCGCGCCAGTTCCAGGGCGAAATCGTCTTCCTCGATGCACTCCGAAGCGGCCGGGAACAAATGACCGAACAGCTGATACTCACGCATCAACTCGAAGGTACTGGCAGCATGACCGGCCAGAAACAGCTTCAACGATTCGTCAAAAAGACGTGCGGAAGGCACCTGTTCCAGCAAGGGAGCAAGGCGTCTGACAGGCTCAGCGGTTTCTGGCGACAGATCGAAATCCAGCTTGCCCATAAAACGGATTGCTCGAATCATCCGTACCGGGTCTTCGCGGTAGCGGGTCTCCGGGTCACCAATCAGTCGCAGTGTGCGCTGTTGCAGATCCTGCCAGCCACCGGCGTAGGACAAAACGGAGAAATCAGCGATGTTGTAATACAGGGCGTTGACGGTGAAGTCGCGGCGCAAGGCGTCTTCATCGCGAGTACCGTAGACGTTGTCCCGCAGGATCATGCCTTCGGAGCCGGTCGCGGCTTGCTGTTTGGAATGGTTTTCCTGTGGTGGTGCGCGGAAGGTGGCAACCTCAATGACATCGCGGCCAAAAATGACGTGTACCAGTTTGAAACGGCGTCCAATCAGACGTGAGTTCCGGAACAGCTTGTTGACCTGCTCTGGTGTGGCGTCGGTAGCAACATCGAAATCTTTCGGATGCATGCCGAGCAGGGTGTCCCTGACACCGCCACCGACCAACAATGCCTGATAACCGGCCTTGTGCAAGCGATACAGAACCTTCAGGGCATTGTCACTGATGTTGGATCGGCTGATGCCATGTTCATCCCTGGGAATAATGGCAAGTTGACCTGGCATCTCGGTTGGCTCCGATGCGTTGCTGAATAAGCGATTGATAAAACGGGACAGTGGATTCACAAAGTCTGGATGCGTATGAGTTCGTCACGAAGAAGGCCACGCAGTTTAGCGCTGGTCCAGAAAATAAGAAAGCCGCACGAGGGCGGCTTTATCGGAAGGCTTATATTCTTGTTGTTATTGGCCTGAACGCTCGGACTGGGGGGAGTCCGCTGTTTTGAATAATCAGATTTGCCTGTTGTTATTATTGTTGCTGGCCGAGCCAAGCATTCAAAACAGCCGAACGGGAAGACCTCTTGTTGTTTTTGTTGTCGAGGTGTTCCTTTGCGCCACATTTTTATTTTTATTGGCTGGCGCTTTCGAGACCGCGATTTTTATTTTTATTGTTGCTGTCTTGTGATCTGTATATAGCAGTTGTCGTGCCAGAAAAATAAAATCCTTAAAAAACAACGGCTTGTGAGTATTTGGCCGAAATTGGCACGCAGCTTTGGCCGGATTTGTTACCTCGTTCGGGGTGTTGGGTAACAGTTTTTCATCGAGGTAACACTTTGTGCCAGCGGGGTAGATCTGTGCCATCCAACCAAAAAGTCGAACTGTATTCGGAACTCTGGCATTCCTGTACAAGCATTTCCTAATGCCACTTTCGGGAACCATTCCGTGGAAGGGTGGACAGGGAGCCGGGTAAAGGCGGTGAGGTGTGTTGTGAGTGCATTTGTATCGAAGAACAGTAGGGAATGTTGTGCCAGCAGGCTGGAGGGGAGGCCGCAGAGTGTTTTCCAACAACCCGTTAAAAGGATTCAGACGAGCAGACGCATTGTTGACATGGAAGACGTCGGGATTTTTCGGGCGCCAGAAAAAACAAACCCCGCGTTCCATTCGGAAGGCGGGGCTGTCACAGAGCGGGACTTGTTTTTCTTTTCGCTAGGGTGACCGGATTGTTATTTTTATTTCCAGTCGTGGTTGCGCGGGTAAATCTTATTTTTATTTGGGGGAACCCGGCGCTTTTCTTCTTTTCTTGATCCCTATTAAGCGATAGTTGTGCCAACTTTTGTGTGGATTTAAAAAGTCCATTAAAAACAAGTGGTTAGAGTTTTTTTGTGCTTGTCTGCCACGGAAATGTATCAAAACCTAACGGAATGTTACCTGAAGGTGTTACGCCGGGTAGCGCACGGTGGGGTGTCCGGTAACGTAACAGGAGCGACATACTTTGGATGGAGAGGCTTAGTTCCGAAGTCGTGCCAGAAATTGCGCTGTCAGCTGTAAAAAGTACAGAGCGCTGAAACAGTATGGGTTAACAAGAGGAACGACCGGGGCAGGGCACCCCGAGGAGAATGTCCGGCGTGATTATTTCTTCTTGCTGCGGGGAATGCCCAAACGCTGTCGACGTTCCCACAGGCTCTTGCGCGAAATGCCCAGCTTTCGTGCCAGCTCGGTTTCCGTCATCTTGCTCTCGTTTTCCAGCACAAAGTGTACAAAGTAATCGTCCAGCGACAGATCTCCGTGATGTTCTTCAGGGCTATCTCGTGGCGGCTCAACCGGTGTACGTTCAATCAGATTTTCGCGCATGGCCGGATTCAGGTAGCGATCCGGTGATAAGTCGATACCCAGCAGTTCAGCGTTGATCGTGTCGTCGTCGGAAAGAATGACTGCGCGTTCTACCGCATTTTCCAGTTCCCGGACGTTACCCGGCCACTGGTAAGAGCGAATGGCGTTGATGGCGTTCTGATCAAACCGCATATTGGGCTGAGCCATTTTCTCGCTGCTGCGTTTGAGCATGAATTCAGCGATTTCAATCACGTCGTCACCACGTTCACGCAGTGGTGGCAAACGCAGTTCTACCACGTTCAGACGGTAATAGAGGTCTTCACGGAAATCGCCCGTCGCCGCCAGCTCCTTGAGGTTCCGGTGTGTGGCAGCCACCAGCCGCACATCCACCCGGGTGCTGGTGACCGACCCGACCCGGCGGATTTCACCTTCCTGAAGGACGCGCAGCAGACGCGCCTGGGCTTCTAACGGCAGTTCGCCAATCTCATCCAGAAACAGAGTACCGCCGTCGGCTGCTTCAACAAGCCCCTGACGCTGTGTTGCTGCACCGGTGAACGCCCCCTTTTCGTGACCAAACAGTTCTGATTCCAGCAGGGTTTCCGGGATGGCAGCGCAGTTGACCGAAATCAGCTGGGCATCCACGCGACGGCTTTGCTGATGAATTGAACGGGCGATGAGTTCCTTGCCGGTGCCCGATTCACCCAGAATCAATACCGTGGCGTCCGTGGGAGAGACCTTGCTGACTTTCTTGAACAGCAACTGCATGGTATCGCAGCTGCCAATAATGCCTGTGGGGGTCGTGGTTGAGGTCGGCGCCTCTGCTACGGGCTCGGCCGCTGGTGCTGTTTCCCGTACCTGACGGGCTTCAGCCAGAATGGTTTTGACGGCTGTGATCAGCTCTTCGTGGTCGAACGGTTTGGCGATGTAATCCACTGCGCCCATCTTCATGGCGTCAACAGCAGAGCGCAGGCTGGCGTAGCTGGTCATGATCAGCACCGGTGTGTTCCCGGCATCGGCAATCAGGTCTGTGCCCAGACCACCTGGCAAGCGCAGGTCGGTGATGATCAGATCATAGTCGGCCATGTTGCGGCTTTTGGCATCGTCGATGTTGTCGACGTCGTCGATCTCGAAGTGATGGCGTTGCAGCAGTCGACGAATGGACTGACGAATAATGGCTTCATCTTCTACGACGAGGATGCGACTCATGATAGCTGTTCCGTTCTCAATTCCGGCAAATAGCGTGGCAGGCTGACTTTAACACAGGTGCCTCCACTCTCGTTGACCGGGCTTTGAATATGAATCTGGCCGTAGTGTTCTTCTACGATGCTATAGACCAGTGCCAGCCCGAGACCGGTACCCGTGCCGACTTCCTTGGTGGTGAAGAAGGGTTCAAAGATCTGATCCTGAACATCCTTCGGAATGCCGTGCCCCTGATCGATGACATAAACAGACACCTGATGATCGTCCGATTCTGATGTCACCCGGATGCTATCACCGGGCTGACTGGCGTCCCGTGCGTTGCCCAGCAAATTCACGAACACCTGCACCAGACGCTGGGAGTCACCGATGATGTGTAACTCCGCCAGACACTCGTTCAGGTAGTGAATGTCCTGGCTGCGTTTGCTCAGTCGCAGCAGCTGCATGGCGTCTTCCACACACTGGCGAATGGCCACTTCTTCATGCTCGGTTGAGTGGTTACCGGCGTGGGAGAAGTTCATTAACGATTGCAAAATCCGGCTGACGCGACGCGTCTGCTCCTGAATCTGGTCGGCCATGTCCCGCAGCTCCGGGTCTTCCGATTCGTAGCGGATGGTCTGGGCCAGACAGTCAATGCCAGTGATCGGATTCCCGATTTCGTGCGCCACACCAGCGGCCAGTCGGCCTATCGAAGCCAGCCGTTCGCTGTGGATCAGTTCGCGTTCCAGCAGCTGGGTGTCGGTCTGGTCTTCGATCAGGATCACCAGCCCGGTGCGTTCATCTTCCTGATGGCTGGATGCAAATCCCTGAATCGGTGATTTGTGCAGGTTGTACCAGCGCGGACGACCATCCATATCAATGCGTTTTTTGTACTCGTGCTGGGCGTCGGATTCGGAGAAGCGAGTGAACAGCTCATTCCAGGGCGACGGCAGTTCCTGCACCAGCGTGCCGGTGACCTGATCGCTATCGATGTGCGTCAGTTCTTCCAACGCCCGGTTCCAGAGCAGGATTTCACCATCTTCCGCCAACGAACAGGCACCAATGGGCAGACGCTCCAGCGTTTGACGATGATAGCGGCGCAGCTGATCCAGTTCGCCAGCCAGACCGGACAATCGGTCATGAAAGCCTTCAAGACGTTGTTCGATCAGATAAATATCGCTGCTGAGTTCGACGCCATCCTGTAACGGCAGGAAATTGTGGATAACGTCATTGGCGACGGTGGAACCCAGTAGCTCGGACAGATTGGCCTCCAGCTTGAGGCGCATACGGCGCAACTCGTGCGGACGGTCTTCGTAGCATGGCAAGCCCAGTTCTTTCAGTGCGCGGGTGACTTCAAGCTCTGCCATATAACGACCCAACGGGCGGCTCAACGCCAGAATGGCATCGTTGGAGTTTTCTGCCACCAGTGGGCGCATGCTCGGACGACGGGCCGCAGCGGCACAGGCTTCTGCCGCATCGGTTTCCGATTCCTGGGGCGGAAACAACAAACTCAGAGCGAAGAAAATAAGGGCATTCACCACGAAACTGAGAATCGCCACGATGTGCCAGTCCGATTCGTCCGGAATCGGAATTGCGCTGATCTGTGCCAGTTCCGGAAAGGACCAGGGCAACAAAATGCCGAGAAACCAGATCGCCATACCGATGCCGAATCCGGTGATAAAACCCATATGGCTGGAGCCGGGCCAATACAACAGCCCCAGTACCCCTGGCAGGAATTGCATTGCCACAATACAGGCAAGAATACCCAGATGGTTCAGGGTTAAATGGTCACCCGTCAGGGAATAGAAACCGAATGCCAGCGACAGAATCAGCGCGATCATGCCGCGTCGCCCCCACAGTAACCAGCCGTAGAAATCCTGGGTTGGCCCCGGCTTGTTGATCGGGAACAGCAGGTGATTCACCGTCATGGTGGCGGTGGCCAGTGTGATCTGAATGCTGACACCGGTTGCTGCTGCGACCCCACCAAGGAAGATCAGCAGCGGCAAGGCCGACCAGCTGTGTCGAGTCCCCAACTCCAGGGCGAAGTACTCCACCGGGCCAGTGAGCTGCATGGTTTCGCTGGCCCATAACAACGGCGGAATCGTGATACTGAGCAGGAACAGAATGAGCGGGAAGCCCCAGCTTGCCAGTCGCAAGGCCCGGTTACTGACGTTCTCGGTGAAGGTAATGTGGAAGGTATGCGGCATGGTGATCGCAATGGCTACACACATAATCAGCAGCGTGAGCCAGGGGCCGCCGGGCGGAGACAGGGGGCGGTCCATCAACTGACCGTGAATGGCGGTCCAGGATTCTCCCAGTGTTTCCAGCTCGGGAATCACATCAATAAACAGAATGATGGATGTGACCAGAACGGCAGACAGCTTGAAGACGGTTTCCAGCGCCAGCGCAAATACCAACCCTTCGTGATTCTCTCGTGGCGTCATCTCCTTGGCACCAAACAGAATCGTCAGCATCAACATCACCAGTGCGAACCCCAGCGCCAGTACCCACAAGGGCCAGCCCGGACTGAGAATGTTCATGGTGTCAGCGACCGCCTTGAGCTGCAGCGACAATAAAGGTACTACCACGGCAATCATGCCCAGCGTCACCAGTGGGCCGACGATTCGGGCGCGGTATCGGAACGCCATCATGTCGGCCAGCGAATTGAGCTGGTACATGCGGGTAATGTGAAGGATTGGCCGCAGCAGCGCCGAGGTCAGCAGGAAGGCACCACCGAGCCCGAGAAAGTAGGCCAAATAGCCAAATCCGTACAAATCCGCCAGGGCCACCGTGCCGTAATAGCCCCAGGCGCTCGAATAGACACCCAGAGAAAACAGGTAGGTAATGGGTTGCTGAACCCAGCTGCGGGGAATCCAGCCGCGTTCAACGGCGTAAGCGGAAAAATACAGCAGTGCCAGATACGAAATCAGGATCAGGCACAACAGACTGAGGCTAAAGGTCATCTAACGGACTGTTCCGGAGTGAGGCGGCGTGGCGGTTCACGCCAACAGAAAACGGCGATAGCCTACCACAGCCGGGATGACAGGTTCGCAAACATTGTTAATCCGGTCACGGTTAGTGTGGGTATGTCAATGGAACGCAGCTCAGGAGCCATCGATGAAACAGCAACGCCAGCTTTACGAACGTCAACGTCTGAATCGGGTGATCGACTACATCTACCTGCATCTGGATGAACCGCTGGACCTCAATCGTCTCGCCGAGGTGGCGTGTTTGTCGCCTTACCACTGGCATCGGGTGTATCGCGGTCTGGCAGGCGAGAGTCTGGCGACGACGGTTCGTCGATTGCGGCTGCATCGGGCGGCGGGGGAGTTGTTGTATTCCGAACGCAACATTGCCGATATCGCAAAGCGTTGCGGTTATCCACAGGTGCCGTCGTTCAGTCGCGCATTTGCGGAAGAATACGGTGAGCCTCCCGGCCGGTTTCGGGAAACCGGGCACGATCGCTATTCCATGTCTCCAGCCGATCCATTGACGCATTTTTCTTCTGTTACATCCTCCGACCCACACTCAGGAGCAGAGACCATGCATGACGTCAGTATTGAAACGCTGGAACCGGTTGAACTGATTGGCGTGAGCCATGCCGGTGATTATATGAATATCGGACAGTCGTTCGATAAACTTTATGGCTGGTTGGGACAAAACCAGCTGTTCGGCCCCGAACTGCGAGGCATCGGCGTCTATCTGGACGACCCCGAAGTGGTGCCCGCTGAGAAGCTACGCTCAATGGCGGCGGTGACTTCACCGGACATGGCCGGTTGGCCAGAGAGCACGATGGAACGTATGACACTTTCTGGTGGTGACTACGCCGTACTGATGCACAAGGGCCCCTACGCGGAATTGCATCAGGCGTACCTGTGGTTCTATTCACAATGGTTGCCCCAGTCGGGCCGCCAGCCTGCGGATGCGCCTCCCTTCGAGGAGTATCTGAATAACCCCCGTGAAGTGGCTCCTGCTGAGCTGTTGACCCGGATTTGTATTCCATTGGTGGCTGTCTGAGTCGCTGGACTATGATCAGTCGCGCTGATAGCCCATCGGAGCAGGCGCTTCTGTCTGGCTTTTGAGTGCGTCAATGTTCCAGTGGGCGATCGCCCACTGCAGCAGTTCGTCAACAGAAGCATTCTGTAGTTCAGAAGGTGGCGACTGCTGCAGCCAGTCCAGAGCGATCCACAAGGTTTTTGCCGGTTGTGTTCCATCCAGTGCCAGCGCCAGATTTTGTTTGCTCAGTTTCTGGCCGTTCTGCTCCACCGCGACCGGAATATGGGCGTACAGGGGCGTGGTAAATCCCAATGCTCGCTGCAACTGGATCTGACGCGGAGTGGAGTCGATCAGATCAATGCCACGCACCACATGGGTGATGCCCTGATCGGCGTCGTCCGTCACCACAGCCAGCTGATACGACCAGAGCGCATCGCGACGGCGAATGACAAAGTCGTCGAATTCGCGCTGATCCGTTGGGCAATAACGCCCCTGAAGGCGATCATGAAATGCATGGGGCTGATGGTCACTGAGAAATCGGAAGGCGTTGGTTTGCCCCGGCGTGGGGCTGCATTTGCCCTGATGAGGCAGGCCAGCCAGCTGTTTGCGTGAACAGGTGCAGGGAAAGGCCTGATCCTGATCGATCAGGTGTTCGAGAATCGCCTGATAGGCGTCGCCGCGCTGGCTTTGATAGCGGACTTCACCATCCCAATGTAATCCGAATTGATCCAGTGTACGCAGAAAATGCTCAACAGCCGTGGGGTCTTCGCGTGGTGGATCGAGGTCTTCGATGCGCAGTAGCCAGGTGCCATGATGACGACGAGCATCAAGGTAACTGGCGAGGGCCGCCAGCAGCGAGCCAAAATGCAGGGGGCCGGTCGGAGAGGGCGCAAAACGACCGCAGTACGCCGGAGTGTGAGGAGAGTCTGGGGCGCAGGACATGAAGCTCATACCCGACAAAATACAGAATCGGCAAAACAGAACACCGGCAAACGAGGCTGCCGGTGTAACCGGGTTAGACGCCCAGCTGCTTTTCCTTGATTTCGGCCAGTGTTTTACAGTCGATACACAGATCGGCTGTTGGACGGGCTTCCAGACGACGAATACCGATTTCAATACCGCAGGCTTTGCAGTAGCCGTAATCACCGGATTCGATCAGATCCAGAGTCTTGTCGATTTTCTTGATCAACTTACGCTCGCGGTCACGAGTACGCAGTTCCAGGTTGAACTCTTCTTCCTGACTGGCGCGATCGTTTGGGTCGGCGTAGTTGTTCAGGTCAGTTTGCATATGCTCTTTGGTGCGATCAACCTCTTCCATCAGTTCCTGTTTCCACTGATGCAGGATTTTGGAGAAGTGCTCCAGCTGCTCATCGCACATGTACTCTTCGCCATCCGCAGGCTGATACGGCTTGAAGTCTGAAAGAGCAAATTCTTTATTTTCATTTGGCATGATGTGCTGCCTCACCTGGTTAACGGATTCAAACAACCGGGCTGATTGTATTTGCATACAGTAATCCGGTTCCGCTATCGCCTGGATTTAGCAAACTGTTGGTATGCCGCAATCCCTTCCGGGTGGCGACAAAATAACCAACGGGCGACAGAGAGGCGGGGAAACTATCAGATTACGGATCGCGAGCCAACTGTTTCCTGACCGGAATGTATACACAGCGAATTGAGGGCTCAAAGGCTGTTTTGATGTCATTCATGGATCGCGCCTCAGATCATTTAGCATAGCAAACTCCCGGGGTTTGGCCGGAAGCTGCTGTGTATCACCCGTTCGAAGGGGGCTGAAACAATGGAAATCACTCAGTTAAACGGGAATGGAAGTGCCCGGCTTTGGCATTCTGGCTGATGTGACAAGTGTGGCAAAATGCCCGGCTTTGTATCTTTGAAATTCATGGATGGCGGCTGGCTCCTTTGTCAGCGACCAACTGATTGACTGGGGAACACATATGGCAAACCCGACTTTTGCATCCGATCGCGCCGACGCGGTGAAACCGTTTCAGGTGATGGCGCTGCTGTCCGAGGCGCAACAGCGTCAGGCGAATGGCCAGGATGTGATACATCTGGAAGTGGGGGAGCCGGATTTTCCGACACCGGAACCCATGATCGAAGCCGGTATGCAGGCACTGCGTGAGCGTAAAACCCGCTACACACCGGCGCTGGGTATGCCTGAATTGCGAGAACGTATTGCCCGCTATTATGAAGAAGGATTTGGTGTTTCGCTGTCACCCAGGCGTATCGCTTTGGCCCCCGGTGCCTCGGGAGCCTTGCTGCTATTGACCGCTGCCCGGCTGAATCCTCAGGACCAGCTGATGCTGGCCGATCCGGGCTATCCCTGTAATCGCTATTTTGCACGGGTGTTTGAAGCGCACGGTCAGCTGGTGCCTTGCAGTGCCGAGCAAGCCTGGCAGCTGACACCCGACGATCTTCGTACCCAGTGGGCCGAGACCACCAAAGCCGTTCTGGTGGCGAGTCCAGCGAATCCAACCGGGACGGTGCTGACGGCGGCACAACTGACCGCGCTGCATCAGCAAACCAGGCAACTGGGCGGTGAACTCTGGGTGGACGAAATCTATCAGGGGCTGAATTATTCCTCGGAGGCACACACCGTTTTATCCGTGGCGGACGATGCCGTGGTGTTAAACAGTTTTTCAAAATACTTCGGCATGACTGGCTGGCGTTTGGGTTGGGCGGTGATCCCCGAAGGTTGGGAAAGTGCGTTTGAGCGTCTGGCACAAAACCTGTTTCTGGCACCGTCGACACCGGCCCAGCACGCCGCCATGGTGGCCTTTGAACCGGACACTCTGGCCATTCTGGAACAGCGTCGTGAGATTCTGCGTCAGCGCCGCGATTATCTGGTGCCTGCGTTGCGTGAGCTGGGTTTTGGGGTGCCGGTATCGCCCGACGGCGGCTTATACGTGTATGCCGATGCCAGTCGCTTCACCAGTGACAGTCTGGCGTTCTGCCTGCAAGCTCTGGAAGAAACCGACGTTGCCTTTACTCCCGGACTGGATTTTGGCGACTATCTGGCCAATACCCACGTGCGTTTTGCCTTTACCGAGGAACTGCCACGACTGGAGCAGGCCATCGAACGTCTGTCAGCCTGGTTGCCACGCCTGTGAAATACCAGCCTGAACTGATTCGCGGCACCCTGATCCGCCGCTACAAACGTTTTCTGGCCGATATCGAGTTGGAAGACGGCTCTGAAATTACCGCTCATTGCCCCAACACGGGGGCCATGACCGCGTGTGCCGATCCCGGCAGCCCGGTGTGGCTGTGGGATAGCCAGAATCCGAAGCGCAAATACCGCCACAGTTGGGAGTGGACAACCGTCCAGCAGCGTTATCGTGCCTGTGTGAACACCGCTCGCGCCAATCAACTGGTGGCTGAAGCGCTGGAATCCAGAAACCTCATGGGCATCAGCGGTTATCAGGTGGTTGAGCGGGAACCCCGAGTTGAAGACGGGCGACTGGACTTTTTGTTACGCGTCAGTAGTGATGAGAGTGAAGAGACCGAAGAGAGCCAGGCCCCTCTTCATTATATAGAGGTGAAATCCGTCACCTTGCCTCTGGCAGATCAGGAAGGCATTGCAGCCTTCCCGGACGCCGTTACCGCACGCGGCCTGAAACACCTGCTGCGTTTGCAGGCCCTGGCTGCTGAGGGCCATCAGGCGACGTTACTGTTTTGTGTAGCGCTGGAAGGCATCCGGGAAGTCCGACCGGCGTGGCATATCGACCCGGCCTACGCTGAAGGTCTGCAGCAGGCCGTTGCTGCCGGTGTTCAGGTACGCGCCTACGGTGTCGCTTTCTCCGACAACGGCATGACACTCAATGGCGCGGAACCGCTGACGGTCAGGATTGATCCAGTTTGACCCACAGCTGCTGATCCTCAATTTTGTGTTCAACCGTGGACAACGACTGGTGAACGCAAGGGCCACTGATGCATACGCCATTGTCCGGACGGAACAGGGCGCCGTGTGAGCTGCACTGAATATAGTGGCCATCGATATCCAGAAACTGATGCGGCTGCCATTCCAGTCGAATCCCCAGATGTGGGCAGCTATTCATGTATACCCGCCAGTCGGTCTTCTGCTTCAATACAATCAGAGGCGTTCCGAACATGTCATAACCTCGGGTTTCGCCCTCAGTCAGTTCACTGATGTGGCACACAGGCTGCCAGAGTGATGAGTTCTGCGCTGGGGTATTGGTCATTGAGGCACCCTGATTGTGATGTCAAAAACGGTGGAGTGGATAGCCATGCAAAGCCGATTGTATCAGCGAAGTTATTCCCGTGAGCAACAGGCTCACACTCATGAATTCCATCAACTGGTGTTGCCGGTAACCGGTGGCCTGCAAATGGAAATCGGTCATCGTTGCGGCGATGTGAGCAGCAACACCCTGGCGGTGGTACACGCTGGTGAGACTCATGCGTTTGCAGCCGACGGTGATAACCGTTTCGTGGTGCTGGACTTGCCCGTGCAGCCGTTGAGTGATGAGTTGCTGCCAGATCCCGGCTTTGTGCCGTTTGATGCCGGGGTTGCTCACTACATCGCTTGTCTGGATCACCAACTGAAGCAATCTGCCACGTCGCCTGCCTTGCAGCAGCAAATGCTAACCCTGTTGTTACAGCTGATTCAAACCACGACCCAACCCGCTGCGCCCGGTCGAAACCAGCAGCGGGTGATGAAGATACAACAGTGGCTGCAGAGCCATTTTCACCAGACCGTCAGCCTCGCCTTTCTTGCCGATCAGGTGAACTGGAGCAGCGGCCAATTATCCCGCCAGTTCAAGGCGCTGACCGGCGTATCGCCTCTGGCCTATCAACTGGAGTTGCGTATGAATCACGCAGCGTTCTTGTTGGAAAGCAGCGCGTTCTCCATTCAGCAGGTTGCAGAACGGGTGGGCTATCAGGACTTATCGGCATTCAGCCATCGTTTCCGTGCTCACTTTGGTTGTTCGCCCAGTGGTTATCGCCAGCAGCGGACATCAGAGTCGTCTGTTTCGACCAAGTAGTGAGCAGGATCGACCAAGCGCCACTGACTCTTTGAGGCTAGTCTGCCAGTCTGTTTTTCAGGTGGTACTGGCGGTATGTCGCACTCTTCTTCAGATTCTGTTTCTTCTCAAACGATTACTCAGCCAACTTCTGAGGCTGGCCCGGATTCTCGCCTGGCAACGCTGATTGGAGCATCGGCGGTGTTGTTGTGGGGTTCGCTGGCGTTGTTGACCAGCCTGACCGGCGGACGGATTCCTCCGTTTCAGATGATGTCGGTGTCTTTCGGTATCGCGTTTGTGTTGATGGCAATACGCTGGTGGCTGCGCGGAGAATCCGGGCTTGCCTATGCACGTCAGCCCAGAGAAGCCTGGCTGTTGGGCATCGCCGGTTATTTCGGTTATCACGCCTGTTACTTTGCGGCGATGAGCAAGGCCCCGGCGGTTGAGGTCAGTTTGATTGCCTATCTGTGGCCCTTGCTGATGGTGCTGATGAGCACGCTGGTGACGGGTATGGCTCTGCACTGGAATCAGATTGTCGGTGCCCTGACGGCGTTACTGGGTTGCTGGATATTACTGGCAGACGGTGATTCCGGTTTTGGCAGCCAATATCTGGACGGGTATCTGCTGGCGTTGGTGTGTGCGTTTGTCTGGTCTGGCGTCTCGGTGTTAAGCCGGACCATGAAAGCGGTGCCTACCGACGCGGCTGGCTGGTTCTGTGGTGCAACGGCGTTCCTCGGCTGTATCTGCCATCTGCTGTTTGAAACGACGGTCTGGCCAGAGTCGTTGTTGCAATGGTTGGCCCTTATAGGGCTGGGAGTTGGCCCGGTCGGTATCGCGTTCTTTACCTGGGACTATGGCACCAAACACGGCAATCTGGTTCTGCTTGGCGTGATGTCTTACGCTGCGCCACTGGTGTCGGTGCTTCTGCTGCTGTTGGCTGGAAAAGGGGAATGGCGGTTATCGACTGGCGTGGCAACGATTGCGATTGTTATCGGAGCGTGGATGGCTTCCCAGATTGCAGATAAAAAAACGGCCGCTCCAATGGAGCGGCCCAAGCAACCGTGATTAAGCTTTGATGAGAGAGATCCACTCAGAGCCCTGACACTCTTCATGGAGTACCGACATCCGTGTGGTGTCGATGAGTTAACAATAAGCATTCTCATTTGTGTTTGCAAGCTTTGCCGATAACTTTTATCAACTTTTTGTTGGATTCAGGTTATCTCGTGAATAAAAAGAAGTGCGAGTACCACACGCGCAGTACGCCGCCGATTAAATACCGATTGACTGATGGGTTGTGAGAGCGCGGAAGATTTCGTGCGGACAAAAAATGGCCGCCCTTGCGGGGCGGCCGAAGCAACCGTGATTAGCTTGATGAGAGAGATCACACTTGATTCCGGTGGACCTGACACCGCCGGAACCAACAGACAATAACGCCTGCGGTGAACACCGTTCCTGTCTCCAGAAGCGATATGTAAACGATATTCGTTCTCACTTGATTGGTCAAGAATGATTCTCATTTATTTTTGGCTGTTTCTCTGAAGTCTGATCAACCAGCGCCATTGGCATGAGTTCGACCAGGCTGATATCAGCCGGAACGAAATAGAGCAAGAAGCAGGGAGGGAACGCGTTGATCAGGAGAAAGCCGAGCAGGAAGAGGGCAATGGCGGTACAGGGAGAGAAGCAGAAAACGAGCGGTGATCTCTCACCGCTTGTCGAGTAATTGCTGGTTCATCAGCATGACCCGGCGGGCCAGATTCTCAATCAGATTCACAGCCGCCTTGGGCTGCGCTTCGATCAGCAGGATAAAGTCGGCTTGTGGAACCGCCATGATGGTACAGGGGGTGCGAGCAATGACGGTGGCAGAACGAGGTTCGCCGGTGAACACCGCCATGGCACCGAAGACTTCTTCCTCACCAATATCCCCAACCCGAACACCATCGACAAACACATCGGCAGAACCGTTAATGATGGTATAAACGTGTTCGGCAGAATCACCTTGCTGAATGATCACATCGCCCGGCTGAATGTTCTGGAATCCGGTGTGCGGTGTGGTTTGGGTCTGGGCGTGAATCGCCAGCTGATCCAGCATCAGGGCATTCTGGGTTAAGAGATAGTGGCTCCAGCAATGCTGGCGGTGACGGTCGGTATAGATATGCTTGAGCAGGGCATCGCGGTTGATCGGAATCAGCTCAACGTACTCATCGGCGCGCAACTTGGGCGTCGGTAAACCGAACACGGCCGGGAGACCCACCAGGTCGCCTTCATCAAGGCCAATCAGGTTCTGACCCAGATGGTTGTAATAGACCATGCCGTCCTGCACCAGAAACAACTGATCCTTGTCGAAATGTTCGTACAGGTCATCAACGTTTTCGAGCGCCAGTGGGGCGTCTGACAGTTCGAAGCCTTCCAGCAACACTGAAGACAGGTATTGCAGACGGTTGGTGAGTTGCTCGACTGCGTCCGACGTTTTTCCGATCAAATACATATGGGTTCCGACGGCTGAGCCGTTTATCCATGGCGGCGAGTGATGTTCTGAATGTAGCGCAAAAGTGATGGCGCTTGAAGTAACTGAATCAAGTAAAGAGAGTTCGATGGCCCCGAAGTCCTCCTCCACAGACGCTTTTCTTTTGACCAGTCACTGGCGCGATCTGGATGACGGCCAGAACAGCGAGCTGACATTCTGGTGGACGACTCCGCTTGGCATTCTCAGGCAACGCATTAAACAGCCAGCGGTGTGTTTTATCCAGGCTACGCAAGCCGAGCGTGCCGAAACGATGGCGACCACTCTGGGCTGGCCGATCGAAGTAAAACCGTTGGGACTGGTGAATTTCCAGCAGCAGCGGGTAGCTGGATGTTATATGCCAGGTGGGTATCTCAGGCGCTGGAGCGAGTTGCTGCGGGAACAGGATATTCCGTGCTGGGAGACGGATATTCGCCTAACTGATCGCTATCTGATGGAGCGCTTTGTCTACGGTTCGGCACGTTTGAACCTCAAGGACGCCGAGCAACAGCCGACTGGTGCTTACACGGAAGTGCGAGGCGGAAAACTGTCACCGGGAAACCATCGCCCGTCACTCCGCTGGGTATCGCTGGATATAGAGACCTCCATTCCCCGTCAGGGCGAAACCTATCGCCTGTACAGTATCGCGCTGGTGACGCCAGACTCGCGTGAAGTGCTGGTGGTGGCGGAGCACGGTGCGGCCAGCCCCGACCAGCTGACTCAGCCCGTGACGGTGCTGGCCACTGAGCTGGAGGTGCTGCATGCACTGGTGGATCGCATCAACCGGTTAAACCCGGACGTGCTGATTGGCTGGAATCTGGTGCAGTTCGATATCGACGTGTTGAACCGCAAATACCGTGAACACAAGATTCCCTTCACGATTGGCCGTGATGGTTCACGGCTGACCGCACGACCCCGCTATCGTCAGCCGGATCGGATTCAGGTCAGTATCGCCGGACGGCTGGCGCTGGATGGCATTGAACTGCTGCGCGCCGCCAGTTACCAGTTTGAGAGCTTCGCACTGGCTGAAGTCTCGAAACAGTTGCTGGGTGACACCAAGTTGCTGACCGACAAGGACGGCGAAAGCGGCCGTGGCAGCGACATCGAGCGGCTCTACCACACTGACCTGAACGCCCTGGCGGCCTATAACCTGCAGGATTGCGATCTGGTCTGGCGCATCTTCGAGCACACCCGGCTGCTGGAATTTGCCATCGAACGCAGCCTGATGACGGGTCTGGCGCTGGATCGCCCTGGTGGCTCGGTGGCCGCGTTTGAAAATCTCTACCTGCCCAGATTGCATCGGGCCGGATACGTTGCACCGAACATGGGGGCAGGCTACAAGGACGAAAAAAGCCCTGGCGGTTATGTGATGGATTCGCGTCCCGGCTTGTTTGAGCACGTGTTAGTGCTGGACTTCAAAAGCCTGTATCCGTCGATTATCCGCACCTTTCGGATTGACCCGATGGGCCTGATTGAAGGCTTGCAGGAATGTGACCCAGCGTTACAGATTCCCGGCTTTTTCGGTGGCCAGTTCCATCACCAGAAGCACCTGCTGCCGGATCTGATTCGACAGCTGGGCGAGCGCCGGGAGCTGGCCAAGCAGGAAGGCAATCGACCGCTGTCGCAGGCGATCAAGATCATTATGGCGTCCTGCTACGGCGTGCTGGGGTCGGAAGGTTGCCGCTTTCACGATACCCGGCTGTCGGCGTCCATCACCAAACGCAGCCACCAGATTATTCAGCAAAGCTCGGAGTGGATTGAACAGCAAGGCCATCAGGTGATTTACGGTGACACCGACTCGGTGTTTGTCTGGCTCAGACAACAGGTGAGTGACGCCGAGGCGGATCGCATTGGCAAGCAGTTGATGCAAGGGCTGAACCGCTGGTGGCAGCAGCGCCTGCAAGCAGAATACAACCTCACCAGTTACCTCGAAATTGAGTACGAAACCCACTACCGACGCTTTTTTATGCCGTCGATTCGCGGCGCAGAAACCGGCAGCAAGAAACGCTACGCCGGGCTGATCACCGATGCGGACGGTAAGCCCGAAGTGGTGTTCAAGGGGCTGGAAGCGGTGCGCACCGACTGGACGCTATTGGCTCGCCAGCTACAGGCCGGGTTGTATCAGCGCGCATTCCTTGATCAGCCTTACCTCGACTGGATTCGCCAGCAGGTGGAAGATCTGAATCAGGGCCGCAGCGACCACCTGCTCGACTACCGCAAACGTCTGCGACAACCGCTGGCGGACTACCAGCGCCAGATTCCACCTCACGCCCGCGCTGCACAAAAGCTGGAACGCTGGCGGGCGCAGCAACAACTGCTGCCTTTGTATCAGTACGGTGGCGGCTGGATTCGCTATCGCTTGTGTCATACCGGCCCGGAACCGGTGGTTGAGGGCTATCCGACCCCGGCCCCGGATTACAGCCACTATCTGGATACCCAGATACGCCCGATCGTCGAAGCGCTGTTCCACTTTACCGGCGACGATGTTGAAGCCGTGCTGGGGCAGCAGCGATCGTTGTTTTAGACTCGGTGGTCATATCTCTTTAATGATGAAGGTGAGTCTGTGAGTAATGCCATTAACTTAATATCCATACCGCCATTCAACCCCATCAACCTCTGGATTTGGTTCAAAAAAATAGCCTTTGTCCATGGTTCTAACCCTCCCTTTAGAGCTGCCATGAATAAACAGTGTATCAGTCGGGATGGGAATTCTATGCTTGTTTTGTCGAAAAAGGTTGCTCGTTTTTCCAACACTTGATAGCGTAAGTCCTTGAATTCAGGGACGTTAAGCAAACGACTTACTTGATTTACGTGCCATGTGAATCATAAAAACGAGCGTGCGTGTTTACACTATGATCTCAAACTCAGCGGTAAAGGATTTAATTATGAAAATCAGATACTTAGCTCTTTCTCGCAACAAATCAAGCCATTGTCAAAACGCGCATGCCCAGAAATAAAACTGTTAGCTGCCGAGATCGAGTACAAAAAGAAACCGAGCTGAATTTTAAGAAAGAGAAAATACTCCATTGAAACAAACAGCCCTTATTTCTCCAATAGAAGACATTATTAGCCTTCAGAGTGAGTTTCTTAACTCAAAATCGATCGATGATCGCAAGGTTTTTGGCCAATTTTTCACTGGTGCCATTGTGTCTGACTATATGGCCTCATTAATTAACAAGCCAAAAAGCAAGACCGTCCGTATTTTAGATGCTGGTGCAGGAACTGGCATTTTAACCGCTTCCACCGCTTTAAGGTGTTTAGACCTTGGCTGCAAGACCGTTCACACCGTCCTTTATGAACTGGATAGTGGGGCTGTACCGAACCTTGAACAAACGCTGAAGATTGTTCAGAACACTTTCAGCCAGCAACGCGGAACATTCACCTTTGAAATACACTGTGAAGACTTTGTTCTTGCAAGACCGGACAAAGACGAAAGCATTCAGGCTTTTGATGTATCGGTGATTAACCCACCTTACTTCAAATACAGTGCTAAAGATTCACCTTATGCAAAAGCGGCGGCTGACCTATATCACGGTGACCCGAATATATACGCTTCTTTCTTGGCTGTTGTAATGGCTTGTATGAAAGATCGCGGTCAAATGGTAAGCATTACACCCCGTAGCTTTACCAATGGACTTTATTTCAAAGGGTTTCGCTCATATCTGTTGACCGAATCAGCCTTAGACCTAATACACATTTTCAAGCACCGGGACAAAGTGTTCAAAAATGATGACTCAGCGGTATTACAAGAAAACGTCATTTGCCGCTTCGTTAAAGGACAATCTAAAGAAGCTGTTACTGTTCGCTCAAGTGACTGTGACGCCAGTATTAACCACGCTGATCAAGAACAATACCCGCTTGAACTGATTATTGACCCATCCAATGATCAACGGATTATCCGCATTCCTGAATCAGCCTATGAAGCCAGCATATTAAGACAAGCTGAAACCTTTCCAACCACCTTTGAGGGGGCCGGTTATTTCATTTCAACCGGTCGCGTTGTTGAGCATAGAACACGACAATACATTACTGAAGATACAAACGCGCATAATTCAGTGCCCCTTTATCGTCCACACAATGTCACACCATTAACGACTACTTGGACAGGCGATCATAAAAAGGAAGTATCTTTCATGCTTAATGAAGGGCATGAAAAGCACACAATGGAAAACGGCACCTTTGTTCTGTTGAAGCGTTTTTCTTCAAAAGATGAAAAGCGCCGCCTGGTTTCTGGTGTTCACCTTGCAAACGCCCATGACTGTGAAGTTATTGGCTTTGGCAACAAGACAAACTATATCGGGCTGTCAGGTGGAAAGCTGACCATCGCAGAAGCATACGGGCTTGCCGCAATTTTCAATTCTTCGTTCATGGATAAGTATTTCAGGTGTATTTCGGGGAATACACAAGTCAATGCTACTGAAATTCGAGTTATGAAATTTCCAACACGTGAACAAGTGAAAGAAATAGGCAAGCAAGCGCAGAAATTAAAAGCGAATGAAACAAGTGAAATTGATTTAATCGTCAATCCTGTTCTTGGGGTAATGGATACAATTCAATAGGGGTAAAGTTTGGATATTGAAATGAAGCGGCAAATGAAACTGGCTGAAGCAAAGGCACTACTGACCGAACTTGGCTTGCCCAAGGCTCAATGCAACGACCGTTCGGGGTGGGTGTTTCTGGCATTGGCAAATATAAAGCCTTCTGATAGCTGGAACACGGCAACCGCGCCATTGTTACCCACGGTGAACATTATGGAATTCATCCGAAGTGAATACGGCATGGACTATAAGCCGAACAGCCGTGAAACGATTCGCCGCCAAACCCTTCACCAATTTGAACAAGCCCGTGTTGTTGACCGAAACCGGGACGACCCTGCAAGACCAACCAATAGTAAAGACAATAACTACTCGCTGAATCAGCCTATTTTAGATATTTTGGCGGTGTATCCTGATGGCGATTGGGAAGGAAGGGTTCAGGTGTATAAAGATGCTGTGACCGAACTGACAGCGCAATATGAACGCCAGCTTGAACTTCAGAAAATCCCTATCACTTTACCGGATGGCAATGAAATTAAACTATCACCCGGAAAACACAACCAGCTTCATGCCGATATTGTGCATGAATTCTGTTCCCGCTTCGTGGGTGAAGGTGGAAGACTGCTTTATATTGGTGATACAGCCAGCAGCCGCAACGAAGGCGGAAAGCTGATGTTTTTGGAAGCGGACTATCTGGAATCATTAGGCGTTCCGCCTATGTCACATGACAAGCTACCGGATGTGGTGGTTTATGATGAAAGCCGAGAGTGGCTGTTCCTAATCGAAGCTGTTACAAGTCATGGACCGGTTTCACCCAAGCGGTGGGTTGAACTTGAAGAAGCCTTCAAAGATTGTACTGTTGGTCTTGTCTATGTGACTGCTTTTCCAGACCGTGCAGAATTTAGAAAAAATGCAGCTGATATTGCATGGGAAACTGAAGTGTGGATTGCCGACAATCCAGATCACATGATCCACTTCAATGGTGACCGTTTTTTAGGTCCGCATGAGAGTCGCAGCTAACAAGTCAAAGCACTCGGACACAGCAAAGCTGCGCCGGTGTTTGAGGCGTTATATTTTTCGCAGGATAGCCTGCATTTGAAATGAGAAAAAGAATTAGGCCCCCTAGTTACACCGCACTTAAGAAAGGACGAAGCCACGAATTTGGCCTTCTTCTCGATGCAGTGTTAAACGAGTCTCATAAGGTCAAAGATATTGTTACTGCTAACCCTGAAGTGCTCTATGAGACATGCTGGGCAGGGGAGAATGTGTTGCATTGGCTAGCGATTGAAAACCATACTGAAGGCATTGAGCTTTTACGTAGTCTTGGTTCACCTATACCCGAGTTTGCGCTAATCCATGCCGTTGAGCACGGACATACTGAAACCGTGATTCTTTTGCTCGAGCTTGGAGCTGAGCTGAATGAATATGTATCAAATACATGTGGTAAGGCGCTTAAAACTAATGCCTTTGGAATGCCAGAGAAGAATGTTCGCTTAATAAAAAGCTACTTCAAACAGTATGGCTATGAAATATAACAAACCGCTCAAACACGTTCTTGATCTTGCCCCGCTTTAACCAGCTATTTTTTGCCTTTTAAGTTAATGGAATTGGTTTGGTGGGGCTTGCGTGCCGGTATGTGGACCATTGGCGTCAGCGTAAGTGGCAACGAAGTCGGTATGGAACGGGCTCAGGGTGACAAGCCTTAAGCCGCTGCCATTCCTCGGCAATGCATCTCACACCGAGCGGAGATAATCCGGCATCTGGCCGGATTATCGTTCTCATTCGTGCCTTTGCGTTACACCGCTACAACGGATCAGAACGACTTACGCAATGGTTGCTTCTGTCTTGTCGCTTTGGGCGAATTCCAGCAATCGCTTCATCGGCAGATGATCGCTGGTATTTCGACCGTACCAGCTTTCCACGACCTCTCCTTGCTCGGAAATCAGAAAATCAGCCGGTACCAGCTTCATGTGCGGGTTATTGGAGTCGGGCTGCGCGCCTTTCATCAGGCCACTGATGATGCGTGGCAACCGGAACAGTACCGCCTTGAGCATGGCCATCTTTGAATGCTCGACGCCATACTGTGTGTACAAGGCCAGATCCGGGTCGGCGAGCAGAATAAACGGGCGCGGATGGCGATCAACAAAGGCTTTCACTTCGTCCGAGGGGGAGCTGAATACGGCGATCACCTCCATGCCGGCATCCTGAAATTCACGGTAACGATTGGTCAGCTCGTACAAACGCAGGTTGCAGAAGGGGCAGGCGGCATCCCGGAAAAACGCCAACAGGACTTTCTTGCCCTGGAACTGGCTTAATTGAATCGGATTGCCGTAGATATCCTTGGCCTTGAAATCGATCGGTGCGCAGGGGGCTTGCAGTTTCATTCTGGACTCCATGTTCGTAATGCGAACGGCGGACGAAGGTTGAAATCGGAAACTCAGGGGTGAGGATGCTGTATTCGGCAACAGTGCATTTAGCCGTTAAAGCTTGTTTGTCGGGCAAGTTTGGAAATAATGGCCAGCCCGAAACTCGCCCGAGCCATCAGCAACCCTTGTCAGGCAGTGTCCCTGAGAAATGTTACTGACCGTTTTTTCATCGGAGAGTTACCCATACTGATTTCGAATATTGATAGAAGGGCCAGTAATGACGACCAAGGTACGCATTTCCGCTCTGGACGACCAGATTTCTCGCGAACCCCAGCACCGCCGGGTGATTGATACCCAGGGCTTTCTCCGAAGCGATGGTTTGTGGGAAGTAGAAGGCACTTTGATTGATACCAAGGCCTATGTGTTGCCGTTGGCGGATCGCCCGGATGCCGAAATCGGCGAGCATCTGCACCATATGGTGTTTACGCTGGTGGTTGATAGCAACATGGTGATACAGGCCGCGCACGCTCGCACCGTGTCAGCGCCGTACCAGGACTGTGGTGAAGCCGCCGAGGTCTATCAGGAACTGGAAGGTATCCGCATCAAATCCGGCTGGATGGACGACGTCAAAAAACGCATCGCAACCGTACGGCGCTGTACCCACCTGACTGAAATGCTGCCGATACTGGCGACGGCGGCGTTCCAGACCATGTGGGGCAATGACATCAAGAACAATCCCAACTCGGTGGTGGATCGTCGTTCAATGATAGAAAACAGCTGCCATGGCTATCGCCCTGAAGGACGTGCCGCCAATATCTTCTGGTCAACGGCGGATCAGTAAGTACTTATTGATATCTTCTGGCTGCAGACTTTCGGGCAGTGGTGAGGCCACCAGATCCCTGTCCGAATCAGCTAGCTCTGACGTTGTTTCCACTCGTCGGTCAGCATGCCGGAATAGCCCCAATTCTGCTCGGCGACTTCCTGAATCACGATGTGAATGTGCTCTGGCTGTTTGCCGAGATTGTTCACCAGTGACGCGGTAATATCCTCAACCAGCTTCCGCTTCTGATCACGGCTGGCCCCTTCGGTGATCTGCACGTTGACGTATGGCATTCGGTTTTCCTCCGGTCGATTCGTTGGATCTCTGTCGATTTACTGGATCAGGGATTCGATCAATCAGGTCGAGATATTTTGACCGATTCGCCATAAAACGCCGCTGGGGTCATGCACCACAAAATCCACCATTCCCCATGGCTGTTTGATGACTTCAGAGACCTGAACGCCGTATTGACCGGCAAGATTGGCCGTCGTCACGTGGTGGTGCCAGGCCTGAATATCTTCAACCAGCAAATGCATCATCAGATTTTCCGCCAGCGCTTTCTCGTAGAAATCTTGCAGCAGAAAGCTGCACTGACCCTGACAGAAGTAAGCGATGCCATCGGAATCAGACGCTTTGGTGAAACCCAGATCGATATAAAACTGCTTTGACAGTTCAAAATCTTTTGCGGGCACAAACGCCTTTATTTCAACAGTGTTCAGATTGTCCATGGGGTTTCCTTTTAGGGCATGTGTATTCCATAGTTGTCAGTTTTATCCGACGGCCTGCCACACCAATCGAACTGCCATGGCGGTAATAACAACCCGAAAGATACGCTTGAAATGACGGGCTGGAATGCGGTTTAGCAGTTTCAGTCCCAGCCAGGAACCCAGTATTCCAAAGACGATCATGGCGGCGATAAAGGGCAGCCATTGCCAGAACACAAACCCGACGCCCATGAATACAGCGCCTTTGAGGCAGTGCTGAAAGGTCATGCAGGTGGCGAAGGTGGCGGTGTGGGTCAGTTTGTCGTAGTCACCACGATGAACAAAACCGGCAACCAGTGGCCCGGTGGCACCAACGAACATGGAGGCGAGTGTGGTCATGCCGCCAGCCAGCATGCGTCCGTTGGGCGTGAGTTCGCGTTTTTGTGGCTTGGGTCCCCAGATCAGAAACAGAATAAATCCGGCCACTGCGAGTTGAATGATTTGCAGCGGCAGCTGAATCACAATCAGTGAGGCAATCAATGCTCCGGCCATGGCACCGATGGAGAAAAACTTCACCATCTGCCAGTCGACATGCTGACGGGTCATCAGGGCGCGATTGCCATTGGAGCCGAGTTGGATCAATCCGTGCACCGGAATCAGCGCACTGACTGGCAGTACCGAGGCGAGTGTTGCCAGCAGCAGGACACCGCCACCGATGCCAAATGCGGCGGTAATAAAAGAAGCGATGGCCGAAACCAGCAATAACGCCAGTGCGGTGGAAGGTTCCAGTAATCCGGCGGTAAGCCACTCCAGTGGCAGGGTATCGAGCGACAGAAAGCTGAGCATTAAAAAGCCCCAAAAATCGGTTTGGGGCTTTTTAGCATGTTTTGCATATCTGTGACGAAAGACACTGGTGCAAATCTAGGGTGCTTCGCAGTTATCCCAGTCTTCGTCTGAGATCAGATGTTCGTAGCGAGCGTCTGTGAGCGTCAGCATAAAACACACCAGTGCTTCGACATTCGCATCCGTCATCTTGCGACCATCTTTAAGCTCTGTGAGAGCAACGGTCTCCGGTACCTTGGGATCACGCCAGGCAACGCCGGTCTCTGGGTTCAAGGTGTTTTCCGAGCCGGTGATAAAGTGATCGTAGAAGCGCATCACGGTATCCAGTTCAGCAAACACACCGTTGTGCATATAGGGGCCAGTGATCGCGACATTACGCAACGTTGGCACCTTGTACTTGCCGCGTTCCGATTCGTCAGTCACCGCCGGGTTATCCAGCAAACCCGGATCGGTGAAGTCCGCCCCACGGCCGCTGGCTGTCTGGGCGTCCAGGTTCTTGGGAACGCCAATATTGTGGTATTCGTAACCTGTAAAAGTTTCGCCACTGCGTCCCTGTGCCTTCAGCTGATGGCAAGTCGCGCAGTTAGTGAACTGCTGGGAGAAAAACAACACTTTGCCAGAGTTGGCTTTGGACAGGATGTTGTACTCGTAGTAGTCCGGGTCTTCGGCATCCAGTAATGAGCGATCGTATTTTGAATCGAATGGCGCAAAGGTTTCCGTTTGTTCGAAGGCAGCAATAGCGTCGGCCATGGCCTTGTAGGTCTGCGTGGCATCATCCCAGACTGTAGCGCCATAGAGGCTTTCAAAGGCTGCTACGTAGTCTGCATTTTCCTGAATGCGGGTGGATACTTCCGCTTCGCTGGCCATCCCCATTTCCGCTGCGTTCAGTGGCGGACCTTCAGCCTGATCCGCCAGAGTAGCGGAACGACCATCATGAAACTGGCCGCCAATAAAGCCTTCATAGTCGGGCTGCTGGCTGTTGAATCGGGTTCGGGTGCCTTCTGTAAAAGTGGGAGAAATTTGCGCATACGCAGCAGTCGGAGCGTTACGATCACCCAGAGAAGTACCGTCATCGCCCAGAGAGACAGAGCCTGCACCCTCGGCAGAATGACTGGTGACGTTATGGCGACTGTCGACAAATCCGTGTTCCGGGTTGTGACAGGTTGCGCACGCCTGAGTGCGATTGGCCGACAGGTTGACGTCGTGGAACAGAGCTTGACCCAGTTCGGATTTGGTTTCGAAAGCCGGTTTGCCGGAGCCGTTGTCACTGCCACCACAGGCGCTGAGACCCAGTGCGGTCAGTCCGATCAAACTCAGGGTAATTGTTGATTTCAATGTAACGCCTCTCTCGTCGACTGCTGCAAAGGATCGTCTGTTGCTGGCGATCTTCTTCGACCTTTTTAATGTTGCGAAATCCTATCATATTGATAATCACATGCGACTAACAATCCACACAGTAAGTGTTGATAATTGTTTTCATTACGCTTAGCATGCCGATCATTGTAGTAACCAGCCGCATCCAAAGCGCTGACTGAAGTCAAGATGGAGCGGGAAACGTTAGACAGTCCGGGGGCGAACACGATGAAACTGAACAAACTGGCCGCAGTGGTGGCGGCTGCAGTACTGATGACTGCTTGTGGAAGTGATGACTCAAGCGGCGGTAGCAAAATCGACGTTGAAAAAGTGGGTCAGGTACTGGAAACCAACGCTGATATCGCATACGCGGCTTACAGCGATTCGGTGGATACAGCCAAGGCGCTGAAAACGGCGCTGGAAGCGTTCCGCAAGGATCCTACAGCGGCCAATCTGGAAGCGGCGAAGAAAGCATGGCTGGTTGCGCGCGAACCCTACGGGCAGACTGAGGTGTACCGTTTCCGTCTGAGCCCAATTGACTCCACCGATTACAGTTCCGAAGACGGCCCTGAAGGTGACATCAACGCCTGGCCTTTGGGCGAAGCTCTGATCGATTATGTGAAAACCAACACGTCGGACTTCGATACGGACCAGATAGGTGTTACTGCCAACCAGGCCGGCATCAACGGTGGCGGCGCCATCGACAAGGCGTATGCGGATGCCAACGCCTCGGACAACATCATTGGTAACGTCTCCGTTGATATCAACGCGGATCTGTTGGCCAACACGGCTACGGCGGATGACGAACATGATGTGATCGCGGGTTATCACGCGATTGAGTTCATTCTGTGGGGTCAGGACCTGAATACGACAGGTGACACCACTGACGGCACGGATCGTGACGAAGCGGTGAAGTCGTATGTCTTCAACCACGGTGGCCAGCGTCCTTTGAGCGACTTCGAGCCGGGTTACGCCGACGGTGATTACGATTCCGCCGAGCTTTCTGATCGTCGTCACAAATTTATGGAAGTGGCCGTCGACAAACTGATCGCGGATCTGGAAGGCGTTCGTGACGGTTGGAAAGACGGTGCCAGCTACCGCACCGCATTCACTACCGTTGAGACAGAAGCTCAGGCGAAGCAGAAACTGGCTGAGATGATGACCGGTATGGGCACGCTGTCCGAAGGTGAACTGGCGGGGGAGCGTATGCAGATTGCCTTCAGCGCCAACTCCCAGGAAGACGAGCATTCCTGCTTCTCTGACAACACTCACCGTGACATCTGGCTGAACGCAGAAGGCGTGAGTAACAGTTACTACGGTGACTACGCCGGCTACGACAGCACTCTGGATGGCTCCGACGACGCAACCACTCGCAAGGTCAACGGTTACGGACTGGATGATTACCTCAACGACGTCGGTCTGACCGCGGAAGCGACGACGCTGGAAGCCGCTTTGACAGCGACCCAGACCCAGTACGCGGCGATCGACGACAAGGCCCGAAATGGCGAGCCGTTTGACGTTCTGATCATGGAAGAAAACCGTGTTGAAACCAATCCGGTTTACAAGGCGATTGTTGCCCTGAACACCCAGTCCAAGTTGATTGCAGACGTTGCTGAGGACCTGAGTCTGGATGTGGACGTGGTCGATGACGACGCTTCTGGTTGTGACACCGAAAACCCGACTCAAGCGTGTGAGTAAGCGGTGAGGTGTTTCATCCTTGAATGATCGAAGATGCGGACGGCCAGCTGGCCGTCAAACTGCATCAATGCATAAGCCGGGCTTGTCCCGGCTTGTTGCGTTGTTGAAACAGTGTACAAGCGTTCAGCGTAATTCGGTCTTGCGGCTTGCTGCGCTGATGATCGTCACCGCTGGATCGGTGGGGTGCAGTCAGTCGGAACAGCCGGATAGCCGTATCGTTCCTGCGGTCTCGGAGGCTGAGCTGCGTCCGGGGGGCAATGCGACGACTTCCCTGATGCCGTTCCCGAGTTTCGACAAGCTGGCCCCCTCGCTCCCCGATGTGGACAAACCTGATTTCCATGCCGGGCGGGCACTGGCGCGCCAGCCCTGGGTCAAGGCACCCACCATTACAGACGCCCGTGATGGACTCGGCCCTGTTTATAACGCCCGTGCCTGTCTGGCCTGCCATGTGCGCGGTGGCAAGGGCCTGATACCTGCCGACAGCCAGACACCGCTGTTCAGTGGTCTGGTGAAAATGAGCATTCCGGTCAAAACCGGTGACGACATCGAGTGGCTGCCAGAGCCAACTTACGGCGAACAACTGCAGACCCAGTCGGTGGCCCTGCAGCATCAGCTGCGTTTGAGCAATCCGGTGGAGATGGTTGCAGCCGGTCAGGTTGCTCCCGAGGCGTACGCCTACATTCAGTGGCAACAGCACACCTTCACCTACCCGGACGGAACCATCGTGACTCTGCGACAGCCGTCGCTGGATCTGCAACATCTGGCCTACGGCGACATGCATGCCGAGACGGCGTTCAGTTTGCGCAATGCGCCGATGATTCAGGGGATGGGGCTGCTGGAAATGATTCCCGAGGAAGCCATTCAGGCGCTGGCCGATCCGGATGATCAGGATCAGGATGGCATTTCCGGTCGTGTGAATCAGGTGCTGGATATCCGCACCGGTGAGCTGGCTCCGGGCCGCTTTGGCCTCAAGGCCAACAAAGCCAGTATCAATGAAATCGTGGCGGGTGCGTTTGCCAATGATCTTGGTATCAGCAACCCCTTGTTTCCGGAACAGCCTTGTACCAGCGCCCAGATCGACTGCCTGAAACAGCCTGACGGTAACGGTACTGCCCATGAGGATTCCGGCTTTGAGCTGCCGGATCACTTGCTGCAGCTGGTGATCCGGTTTACCAACAATCTGGGGGTGCCGAAGCGTCGCAATGCAGATGACGCCGACGTTCAGGCCGGGCGGTCACTGTTCTACCAAAGCGGCTGTGCCAGCTGTCATCAGCCGTCATTTCAGACCGCATCAGCCGAGCAGGCCGTGTCACCCGAGCTCACCCATCTGGCTAACCAGACCATCTGGCCCTACACCGATTTACTGCTGCACGACATGGGTCCTGACCTGGCTGATCACCGACCCGACGGCGACGCATCCGGCTCTGAATGGCGCACCGCACCCTTGTGGGGCATTGGCTTGTCGGCCCAGGTCAATGGCAGTCGCAACCTGTTGCACGACGGGCGCGCACAGACCATTGAAGAAGCCATTCTCTGGCATGGCGGCGAAGCCAGTGCCGTGAGGCAACGCTTTGTGGCACTGGATAGTCAGCAACGTCAGCAGCTGCTGGCCTTTGTGCGGTCGCTGTAGGAAATCGTCGGTTATGAGAGAAAAAACCATGAAACACCGTGAAGCCACCCGACCGGGTAACCGCCTGAGCCGCCGTCAGCTATTGCAGTTGAGTGGTGCATCCGCACTCGGACTGGTTGCCTGGGGAAGCGGGCTTGCCGCTGCTGCTTCGCGGCCAGGAAAGGGGGTGAGCGGGGAAATCTGGTTTTCCGCCCAGGGCCGCGATGCCTCGGAATACAGTCTGAGCTGGCTGACAGATGGCAAGCAACCGGTGACGGCAGCCAGTGGATTTCGTGGTCATGGCGCGGCGTCAGACCCGGTCAATCCGCGGCGGTTGGTGATGTTCGCTCGCCGTCCGGGCTGGCATGGCTTGTGGGTGGATGTGACCGACCCGGATCGAATTCAAACGTTCGAGGCGGCACCGGGCTGCTTTATGCACGGACATGGCTGTTTCAGTGCGGATGGCCAGTGGGTGTTCAGCACGGAATCCGAAATTGAGTCCGGTGTTGGCAAAGTGGTGGTTCGAGACAGCCAGACGCTGGCCGTTGAACGGGTGTTTGACAGTGGTGGGATTGGTCCCCATGACCTGGCCTTGATGCCGAATGGACAGCATCTGGTGGTGGCCAACGGCGGTCTGCTGACGCATCCCGACACCGGTCGTAAGGTATTGAATCTGGACTCGATGCGCTCAACCCTGAGCTACCTGGATATCGAATCCGGCCAGATGGTGGAAGAACTGACCTTGCCGTATCCAAAGGCCAGTATTCGTCATCTGGATGTGGCTCCCAACGGTACGGTGGCCGTGGCGACCCAGCTGCAGCGAGAGGCGATGCGGCACGATGATCTGGTGCCGTTGGCTGCGTTGCATCAACCGGGTTCGAGCCGTTTGATGGAACTGCAAGGTCCGGAGCCATTACTGGCCCGGTTCAACGATTACATGGGCAGTGTACGGATCAACCCGGCGACCGGACTGGCTGGATTCACCAGTCCAAGAGGCAATCTGGCTGGATTCTGGGATATCCACAGTGGCGAGCTGGCCGGTTATCACGCCTTCTTCGATGTTTGTGGGCTGACGGTGTCGGCGGATCAGCAACGCTTCGTGCTGTCCAACTCCGCCGGAGAAATTCGTCAGCTGGACGCTCGCACCCTGACAGAGCACACCGGGTTACGGCAGCGATTCAACGGCCTGCACTGGGACAACCACCTGTTCACGATCCGTTTACCAGGTTAACCGGGAATCCGACCAATCCAGAGAATGACCATCCAATAACCGGATAAATAAAGATGAGAGATAACACAGCCACAACCCTGTATTGGCCCGGTTGGAAACAATCGGCATCCATTGGCGTACTGGCCCTGACGCTGGCGGCTTGCGGCGGCACGCGAGAGAACGATGAAGCCGTATTGAGCCAGGGATCACTGGATCTGGCCATTCAACAGTTGACCGATGCCACCATCGTGGCGGGCGCTGATCGGATGGCGACTGAGGTGGAAACCCTGAACTCGCACATCACCAGCTTTTGTAACGCCCCGGATGCCGCAGGACTGAGCCAGTTGCAAGGGCAATGGCGAACGCTGGCAGCGGCATGGCAGCAGCTGCTGCCGTACAACTTTGGCCCGCTGAACGACGATCTGGTGTTTCCGCCTTACCAATACATTGATTCCTATCGACCTCGTGGCCGCGATTACACCGAAACGGTTCGGACTGAAATCGATGGCTGGCTGGACTCGGACGACACATTGAACACCGAGTACTTTGCATCCCGCACCTTTAACCGGGTCGGCTTGCTGGCACTGGAAATCACTCTGTTTGAAACCGCTGCGGATCAAGGCACTGATGCCACAGCTGTGCTGGGGGAATTCTCCAGCCAAAGTCGCAAGTGCGAACTGCTGGCGGGACTGGGCGGTGCGCTGGCACTGCGCACGGATTCGGTACGTGATGGCTGGAGCGCGACCTATCAGGACACTGGTACATCGTATCGGGAGCAATTCCTGTCCGGTGAGCTGGATGACGGCTCCACGCCACTGGTGACACTGCTGACCTCGGTGCAGAGCTATCTCGACTATTTGCAGCAGCGGGATGTGGTCAGCAACGTGGCGCAGATTTCTGCCAGCGACAGTTTCGACAGCTGGACACTGATGACTTCCGCCATCGACAGCATTGAAGGCTTGTTGGCGGGTACCAGCGAAGAGCAGGTGAGCCTGTTTGAGCTGATGACAGCCGGTGGCAATTCAACCGCCGTAGCCACCGTTCAGGCGAATCTGCAGCAGGCCCGCGACGCCATTGACAGCCGTGATGCCACCAGTTTCAACGCCGCTGCCGCCACGCTGGATGGCAATTTCAAGCGCGATATTCCCGACAGCCTCGACGTCAGTCTGGGCATTAACTTTTCCGATGGCGACTGAGCCAGGTACTGACTTTTGATGGGATTTGATATGAAAACCAACCGTCTTTCTCTTGCTGTCGCCATGACCATGGCAGCGGCTTCCACACCCGCTTTGGCCGATGGCCATGGCGCGCATTCGGCCTCAACCGATGCAGACACCATCCGTCGTCTTGAGCAACGTATCCAGTACCTGGAACAGACCATGGACGAGCGTCTCGGTGCGCTGGCGGACGCCATGGAAGAACAACAGGCTGCCAATCCCCTGAGCAAGGTGCATTTTGGTGGTTACGGCGAGTTCAACTATCACAACCTGGATGTGGATGGCACCGATGATCGCCAACTGGACTTTCGTCGCTGGGTGCTGTTCGTGGGCTACGACTTCAGCGACAGCGTGCGTCTGGTGTCTGAATTTGAAGTCGAACACGCTGTCGTGCCTGGCTCCGATGGCAATGGCGCTGTCGAGCTGGAGCAGGCCTATCTGGAGTTTGATCTGTCCAGCCGTCAGAGCCTGAAGACCGGTATCCTGCTGATGCCCGTAGGTATTATCAGTGAGACTCACGAGCCGACCACCTACTACGGTGTTGAGCGTCCGATCATTGAAACCACCATTATCCCGACCACCTGGTTCGCTGGTGGTGTGATGTACAGCCACAGTCTGGGCAATGGCCTGAGCTACGACCTGATGATCTCGGAAGGTCTGAAAACAGACGACCCCAACGCCGACGCGGATGCGGATCCGTTTGACCTGAAAGCGGGTAAACAAAAAACCTCATTCGCCGACGCTTTTGACCTCGCAACCACCGCACGTCTGGTATGGCGCGGCGTGCCAGGGCTGGAAATGGCGGTTTACGGCCAGTATCAGCCGGATCTGGATCAGAGTGCCGAAACCTCTTACGCCGATTCGGCTACCTTGCTGGGCAGCCACGTGGTGTATCAGTGGAATCAGGTCACCACCAAGGCGCTGTACGCGCGTTGGGATCTGGCCGGGGATGCAGCCAAAGCAGCGGGCAAGGACGTTCAGGACGGTGGCTATCTGGAAGTGAGCTGGAAACCGGTGGATGCCTGGGGCTTCTTTGCCCGTCAGAACAGCTGGTCACAGCAAGAAGGCGTGGATAAAACCCAGACCGACGTTGGCTTCAATTACTACCCGCTCGAAGACATCGTCTTCAAAGGCAACTATCAGCTACAAAATGAAGACGCGGGCAATGCCGATGGTTTCTATCTGGGAATGGGATATCAGTTCTAGGAACCTGGCTTTGCCTATCGCTTGATAGACGTTGCCGATTCCACTTTTTCACATCCGAGGCTGTATCCATGCAGCCTCATCAACTTTACCGGAAAATTACTGGACTGCCGCACTTGCTCGATCAAGGACAAATGCATGGTCAACCCGGAATCAGCGGATCACAGAAAGGGGTCCGGCAGACAGGTCTCGTTCCGGGTGTACAGCGCGACGCCAACCTACGCCGATTGGATGAAGGCCAGAATCGACAGTGACGAAGGTAAGCGAATTTATAGCCATCCCATGTCGACGGTGGAGCCAGTGTTTGCAAATCTGGAGCATAATAAAGGCTTGAAACGGTTCAGCGTGCGGGGTAAAAAGAAAGTACAAGCTCAATGGTAATTATTTGCTTCGGCACACAATATCGAGAAGTCGATACCGAAGATTGGGTGATAATAGCGGAATTACTGCAAGGGAGATCATTTATGCAGTTATATCGTGATTTACCTCTCCTTACTTGTTTTGAATTTTTGAAAGAGGCTGTGATTGCTGATTTTCGATGGCTTTTTGATATGAATAACATATCAGTTATCGAAAATGGTTTTTCTACAGCCTCGTTAGGGTTTCGAATATGAATTCACTCGTATGGAACGTAGAGATCTCGCAACGATTGCGAATTTCTATTCAACTGGCTCTTGGCGCTTTGCCGATCGGCCTAATGTTCGCAGCTTTTATCCCACTATTTTTAATTGCTGAAATTTTGGCTGGTGCGCTGGGTATCCCCGATGGTGCTCCTGTGATCGAACAAGCAAATGGCATTACTTGGCTTATTCTTTTTCTAGTAATTATGGTTGGTCTCATGGTAGCCGGTTATTTAATTGGTTGGTTCCTTAATGCACTTATATTTAAATTAATCTACCGTTGGCCTGATTCAAAACTTAAAAGAGTATTTCTTAATTCGGAAATCCCTGAACATTGGCTAAAGGCAGGCGATACCGTCGTCGATACAACGTCATCTTCAAATAGCGCTTGGGCGAACACTCGTAAGAAAGGAAAGTTCAAATTTATACTGATTCATGGGGTACTAGCGTGGGGTGCGCCAATGTTTTTCCTTATGTCGGTATTTCCTGTATTCAATGGCAATAGGGCTGCTTCGTTCTCATATTTTGGTCTTCAGCTATGTATATGGGTAATAGCTGGCGCAGCTTTCGGGAGCTTTATCTGGTATTCCTCAGAGAAAAGTTTTAAGAAAAATGAAAATAGTTAACCCAAACAAGCGACTGTGGTCACCAGTGGTATGGTTAGGTTCAGTTGGGACGTTGCTCACACCTTAATGCGGCGTTAACTTTCACCAAGGAGAAAACACATGGGTGCGTGGGGAATGGGAGTGTTCGATGATGATACTTCCTGTGAAATCATGGAGGATGCAATTGATGAAGGCACTTCAATTAATGCCTTAATCTGTAAAGCATTGGCTGCATCTGACTCCGAATACATTGAATATACTGAGTGTCATGACATTATCGTTGCTGGAGCAATGATGAATGCATTACTCAATGGAGTAGTTTACGAAGGTGTTGAGGATTTAGATCCTTGGTTAGTAAATCAGAATAAAGACCAAGCTGCACTACACACAGCTAATCTGGTTTTGGCTTTGAAAAAGGTGTTGTCCGAAGGTTCTGAGCTAAACGAGCTTTGGTCTGAGAATGAAGATGATTATCCAACTTGGAGGGGTAACATTGAAGCTATTATCAGCGACCTCGATAGTTAACGTTGTCCTGTCCGCAATGAACGTTAATTTAATCACATTGAGAGAATGTCAGTGCGGAATATGTCATTGACTTGATCTTATATTTTATTTCGTCATAATTTCTATTTTAAAAATTCGATTTTATAATCTGGTGTACTCCAATATGGTGCTGGTATCTTGTGACCGTCTTTCAGGAAAACTGCGCTGAGCGGAGAGTCTTGATTATTTATACATAATCGAACAAATTATTTTTTATAAAACAGTGATCAAGACGTTACAATGCGCCCGCAAATGGAGCAACCCGATTTGATGCCCTTACGGCGATTTCTGACAATGCCTTGACCATATCACGCGATTCGTCCAGTGGTTGAATGCGTTTGCTGTTGGATAAAGTCTATAAAGTGATCGTTGGTGAACAAAGCCAGACCTTTGGTCGCCAGGCCTTATTGTTTCTGGCAACGAATGCATTAAAAAGTGGACCAATCGATATCGCTCTGGAACCTGCACACAGATATCAGCAGGGCAGCCTGAACCGGGCGGCCTACTGAGCACCGTGTATGCGACTCTTCCGTCTCTCTCACTTTGGGTGGGTCGCATGCGAACAGGGGAGCTTCGGCTCCCCTGTTTAATTATCCCCCGGCTCGAACCGAACCACGTCGCCATTGGATTGGCGTACTCGAACTTCCACATCTTCGTTATGCTCCGCCAGCACCAGATCACCGATGCCGCTGTGATTCAACAGCACGCGGCTGTTGCTGCCGTCTGGCTTGCGACGCTGAATGCGCATATCCCGGCGTCGGGTCAGGAAGTTCAGTGGCGAGCGGCTGCCGTAAAGCATCAGGTTGATGCGGTCGAACCAGTCCAGCAGCTTGTGTGGAAATTCATTCTTCAGACCGCTGGCGGTGACTTGCAAAATCTTCGGGCTGTTGCGGCGGAAGCGCAGTGTGATGTCGTAAGCGAAGGAGTAGTGCACGTCCCCCGACAGAATGATGAACTGGGGCGGCGTTTGTTGATGGCGGAAGATGTTCAGGATCACATTGGCAGACCCCGGATGCGCCATCCAGTTTTCCGCATCCACCAGTAACGGCTTGCCGAAAAAGGTAAAGATGCGCTGAATCACCTCGATCAGTTTGACCCCGAAAATAGGCGCGGGTGACACCAGAATGACCGCCGGTTGATTGATCAGCTGTTGCTGCATCTCGCACAGGCTCTCCCAGTCCATCAGGCCTGACGGTTTGTTGGCGCTGTTTTCAGAGCGCCAGCGATGGGTACGGGTGTCCATCACCACCAGTCTGGGCTGGGTATCGAGATGAAAATGCCAGTTACCCCAGGCCAGCACCTGTTGCACCAGATCGTCGTGTTGTTTCAATCCGCCGCGACAGAACCAGCCGTTCAGTTGCTCAGCTAACGCCTGGTAGTTTTGTGGCTGGTTGCCCCAGCCCTGACACAACCAGTAGCCAATCAGGGTATTGCCGATGATGCGACGTGAGAACGGATTGCCATAGGCGGCTTCTTCCCAGCCTCGGGTCAGGTTCCAGTCGTCGGTAACGTCGTGGTCGTCGAACATCATGTACGACGGCACATGAGCCAACACACGCCGTACCTGGGACAAGCCATCGCGGAATGCTTCAATCGCTCCGGTTTCATGATCGTAACGCTCGCGATGCTCCGACGGAACGCGATTGCGTCCCGCATGGATGTCGACCCACTGCCATGGGGTATCCGACCAGACCAGCAGGTACATGGCCAGCACTTCAGACAGGGTAATCAGATGATTGTGAGCGCCATCCGAGGTGAAGATGGGTTTGCGTCCGGCCCTAAAAACCGCGTCGCCCACGTGTTGGTCCACATCTGGCAGCAGGTCTTCCCGACCGTAATAACAGTGCGGATGTTGCAGCAGTTCCTGCAGGTTGCTCGCTGCTGTGCCTTGCCATTCCTCATCAAACAGACCCAGTACGTCGATCAGTTGGTGAATCGCAACCAGCATGGGCCCGGCAACATCATCGGCATAAATCTGGTCACCGCTGAACATCATCAGCGCCGGTCGTTGTTGCTGGTCGAACAGCGTCTCTTCGACCACCTTGTCGGCCTGAATCAGAGCATCGTCACTGGGGTAGTGTGGCTTGCGGCAAGAGCCGTGCAGCAGTCGTCTGATCGTGGATTTGATCACCACCACCGGGCCGGATTGCTGTGGATAAAACAGCCCGGTCTGACCCTCCAGCAAGGACTGATCACCATCATAAATCTGGTACGTCAGGGGTGTTTCTTCCGGCAGTTCGCCTTCCAGCTGCAGTAACTGGATAAAACAGCGTTGGCCAACCGGCACCTGATGGTGCTGCACGTGAATCGCCAGTTCTGCGCCTGGACGCTGTTGCTCGTCCAGTTGCCACAGCGCTGCCCTGGCGTTAATCGGATGGGAAGTCACCAGCCACAAGGTCAGTTGTTCCGAGCTGGTGTGGCGCAGAATCGGGCCTGCGATCATTGTTGGGAGATTTGTCATCAACGGAACAGAATATTCACAGATAATCGGGTTTTAATAATAACAGCCTGAACAAGTCGACTGGCATACTCGGCGGAAGTTCTTCGGAGGTGTGCATGTCCGCTCAACTGTTAATGACCAAGCTGTTCGCTCCCATGCGCCGGGCCAATCTGGTGACGCGGGATGCGCTGATTCAACGCCTGCTGGTGATGGGGCAGCCCAATCGCCTGACGCTGGTGTCTGCGCCCGCCGGGTTCGGCAAGAGCACACTGATGACGGAATTGGCGGCTGCAACCAACTGGTCGTCGGCCTGGCTGTCTCTCGACCCTGCCGACAGTGACCCAAGACGGTTCCTGCAATACCTGGTGGCCGCCGTGCAGCGTGCTGTTCCAGAGAGCATGACCGACAGTCAGTCCTTGCTGGCCAGCAAGGAGCTGCCGATTGACGAACGGCTGATGACCCTGCTACTGAACGAATTTGCCCTGCTGCCGCAGTCGTTGCTGATTCAGCTGGATGACTATCACCTGATAGATTCGGTGTCAGAGACCGATTCGGCTTTTGCCAGTGTGGATGCAGTACTGGTGTTTCTGATTGAGCAGTTGCCGCCGCATATCTCTCTGGCCATCGCCAGCCGCGAAGACCCGGCCTTGCCACTGGCACGCTTGCGGGTACGCGGTCAGCTGTCGGAAGTGCGCGCTGCCGATCTGCGTTTTTCCCAACATGAAGCACAGCGCTTTTTCAGCGACACCATGCAACTGGCGTTAGACAGCCAGGAACTGGCGGCGCTGGAGCGTCGTACCGAAGGCTGGGTTGCCGGACTGCAACTGGCGGCCCTGTCGCTGCAACACCAGGGCGACCGCAGCGGATTCATTGAAGACTTCACCGGCAGCCATCGCTTTGTACTGGATTATCTGGCCGAGGAAGTGCTGCATCAGTTGCCTGCCGAGACCCGCCGGTTTTTGCTGCACACCTCGATTCTGGAACGCTTCGATCAGTCGCTGGCAGAAGCCGTTACCGGCACAGCCAATGCCGGTGAAATCCTGCGCTGGCTGGAGCAGAACAACCTGTTTCTGGTGCCGCTGGATAACCAGCGCCAGTGGTATCGCTACCATCATTTGTTTGGTGAGGTGTTGCGAACACAGGCGCAGTTTTCTACTGAACAGCATCAGCGTTTGCATCGACTGGCCAGTGACTGGTTTCATGACCGGAACCAGCCCGAAGAAGCCATCGACTACGCTTGTCGCGGACAAGACTGGCCGCGAGCCGCGTATCTGCTCGAATGTCACTGGCCGATGATGCGCCTGTACGCCACCGAGCAATCATTGCTCGACTGGATGGCTCAACTGCCGTTGGCGTGTTGGGATCATCGTCCGGTGCTGGTCGCCCATTACGGCTTTATTCTGCTGTCGTTCGACTACGAGCGCGGCAAGTCGCTGTTGCAACAGGCCAAGCATCAAGTTGCCTCTGAGTCGTCGGATGTACAGATTGACAACCCCGAAGCCTACCGGTCATTGCCCGGCATGCTGGCAGTGGCCGATGTCTACAGCGCCGGAGTGGAAGGGCGTGACGACATTCTGTCGCTGTGCCGCGAGGCGCTGGAGATTGTCCCCGAAGACGACATGATCTGGCGCGGTTCCATTGCCGCCATGTACGGGCTGACTTATTGGGGCGCAGGTGAGCTGGATGAAGCCATGCGCGCCGTGGCGGAGTCACAGCGCCTGATGGAAGCGTCCGGTGATGCCAGTGCTGTTCTGGCCGTCTGGCACCTGATGACGGACCTCCGCTTACAGCAGGGCCGACTGGACGAGGCCAGCATGATCAATCAGAAAGCGCTGGATTTTCAGGCTCAGCTCAAGCCGCCGTGGGTGCAGGCCTGCGCCGATACCTGGGTGATTCGGGCAGAACTGGCGCTGGAGCATAATCAACCGGAGCAGGCACAGCAGTATCTGGAACAGGCTGACGCCATGGGCATCACCGCGCAATTGCCACAGATGATGCACCGGGCGCCGCTGTTGCGGGCGCGGCTGGCTACGGCGTCGGGTACGGCTCAGAATGTTGCTGGCATCGCTGAGCAACTGGAACTGGCCGCTCGCCTGCACATGGAGGGGCCGTCACCGAACATCCAGCCTGTTCCGGCCTGGCAAGCCCGCTTGTGGTTGCAGCAGGGTCATCGGCGCCGGGCGCGAGAATGGGCGGATGTCTCAGGTATTGAAGAGCGTATTCATCAAGCCGGGCCCTGTTACATCCATGAGTTCGAGTTTCTGACGCTGGTGCAGCTTCAGCTCAGTGAAATCCGTCAGCCTGCATCGGATATGGCTGGCAGTTCTGCCGCTGCGCCGGAGCTACATACACAACCACGCACACAATCACACGCACAGCTACATGCGATTCATCAGCAACTGGACACCTGGCTGGAACTGGCCCGCACTCAAAACCGGCTCGCCAGCCAACTGGATATTCTGCTGCTTCAGATTGAATGTCGGACTCTGGTGGAAGAATCTGGTTTGGGTGGTGGTGGAGAAGTTGGGAATCAAACGCCCGGACAGCCGTTATTACAACAGTCGCTGCAACAATTACGACAACAGGCCCGTCAGCTTTCTCAGGAAACCGGACTGCTGCGCCGGGCAGCACACCTTGAACAGGAATCAGCAGAACAGCAGATCACCTCAACATCCAATGGCAGTTCAGAAGCACTGTCCGAACCGCTCAGTTCGCGCGAGCTCGACGTACTCACACTGCTGGATTCCGATCTCACCGGGCCGCAAATCGCCGAGCGTCTGTTTGTCTCACTGAACACCTTCCGCACCCACAGCAAAAACATCTACGCCAAACTGGCGGTGAAAACCCGTCGGGCAGCGATTGATCGCGCCAAAGCATTGGGGTTGATCTGACCGGCGTGAATGATCCCGGATGATGGGGTGAGGAAATCACATCATCAATCACATCATGTGGCGATGTGGGGGTCGCCTCCCAAAAATATTCTGTCTCCATCGACTGACAACCACCTGATCACAACCCAGACGGCCTCTGTGCATCGCACCGCGAGCCGCTTGAAGGAGACGAAGCATGAACACACGCAACCGCCTTTTGGCCACCTCAATTCTGCTACTGGCCAGCTCAGCCCCGGTATTGGCCGACAACACCTCAGCGCATGGCTGGGATAACCGCATCGGTTTGTTGCTGGGCCAGAAGACTTACTCCGAAGACAGCTGGAAGCCACACGACGAACACGGTGCCATTGGTTTGCAAATGGACTTCCGCCCTGGCAGTCAGCCATTCACCATCGCAATCGACCTGTTTGGTCTGGGACAGGAACACAACAAGGGCGCAGAAAAAGACGAAACCCTGATGGCGGAGGCGCACCTGGGCGGTCGTTACTTTCCCCGGTTTTCGGCGCTGGGCAGGGCTTTCTCACCCTATGTGGGCGCTGGCATCGCGCTGGTCTCTGCTGAAGAAACCCGGCTTGTCTCGGGCCGTCATCAAACGACTGATGACACTGGAACTGGCTTCTGGCTGGGGACGGGGATTACTTACGATCTTGGCGAGCGTATGTACCTTGGGGCTGATCTCCGTTACGCGTGCGCTGAAGTAGAACTGAGCAACGAAACTCGCAAAACCGGTGGTGTAATGACCAGTTTCGGCCTGGGTGTGCACTGGTGATAATGCAGTTAGCTGGAATGGCTGGAGGAAACTGACATGGTTCGGGAATCCCTGTGGCTGGGCCAGAGCGCTCGCTACCAGATCCGTGTACTGGGGCATGTGCCCGCTGATCGACTGACGGACTGGCCCTGGCCACCGCAAACACATTATCAGGACGACACCACCTTGCTGACGCTGGAGCTGCCAGATCAGGCCGCTTTGTTTGGAATACTGAGACGCATTCGGGACTTGGGCATGCCTCTGATGGGCGTGGAATGTCTGGACACAACGACAGGAAAGCAATCATGAAAGCAGCCGTATTCCGCCGTTATGGCGGCCCGGAACAGGTCTCCCTGACCGAGTATCCGACACCTCAATGTGGGGACAATGAGATTCTGGTGCGTACACTCGCAACAACTGTCTCAGCCGCCGACTGGCGCATTCGCAGCCTGACGGTACCGACAGGATTCGGCTTGTTGATGCGATTGTTCTTTGGTTTCTGCAGGCCCCGAAAGCCGGTTCTGGGCACGGAACTGGCGGGTGAAGTCGTGGCAATCGGCAATCGGGTTTCCCGCTTTCAGGTTGGCGACCGGGTCATCGGCTACGCCGGAAGCCAGCTGGGTTGCCACGCCGAGCGGCGAGTGTTCGATCAGCAGGATGCCGTTGTGATGGCACCTGAACGGCTTACCACGGAACAAGCCGCTGCGGTCAGCTTTGGCGGTTTGACGGCGCTGGATTTCCTGCTCGACAAGGCAGAGCTCAAGGCCGGTGAGCGAGTGCTGGTGATTGGCGCGTCCGGTGCGGTGGGCTCTGCAGCCGTGCAAATTGCTGTTCATCAGGGGGCAAAGGTTAGCGCTGTGTGCAGTGCGGCCAATGCTGAGCTGGTGACATCTTTGGGAGCCGAGCACGTGGTCGACTACACACAGCAGAATCCGCTGGATGGCTCACAACGCTACGATGTCATTCTGGATGCTGTCGGCAGCGCTTCTATTAACGATTATGAACAGGCGTTAGATTGCGGTGGGCGGGCACTGGTGGTGGTGGCGGACATGCCCACCACGCTGAGTGCTGGTTTCCGCCCCAGCCGGAATGGCAAACGCTATCTTTGTGGAACCTCCAGTGAATCGCTGGACACCTTGAAGCGACTGGTAAAAGTCGTCGAAGCCGGAGGCTACACGCCGCTGGTGGATCGCTGTTACCACTTTGAAGACATTCAGCAGGCGCACGCTTACGTCGATACCGGTCGCAAGCGCGGCAATGTGGTGGTCAGGGTGAATGATGTATGACGGCAGAGCCCTGTCATTCATTATCAGCCATTTGCAGAAGCCAATCTTTGAAATGAGGGTCTTCAAAGTCATATTGTCCGTAGCCTGTGCTGGCAACAATATTCCGGTTTTTTAAGCGATTGAGTGCATTTTGCACGGTTGGACGTTCAATGGCATCCAGGCCCAGCTGTTCACTGATGTAGTTCATGGATGACTGGGTGTACAAGCCATTGATCGTGTCTTCTGCGATGCGCCTGAGTACAGCGCGGTCAACAGGCTTCAGAGACTGCCAGATATCAGCATGTTCATCCGAGAAGCCCTGTTCCTGAATATAGCACTGGGTCACTGACTCAATATCCGTGCCGCCCTGGCGCATCAATATGTCGATCACCTGCTGATAATCATAGGGGATTTTCTTCAACTGCCGGAAAGCGGTCTGGCATTCAGCTAATCTCAGATGGCGTTGGGTTGCCTGAAAAAAAGCATGACTGAGGTGTTCCAGAAAAGGGCTGCCCAGTTCCGGCAAATCGATTTGCTGTGAGCTGCTGAACAACGCTGCGTTTTTCCGTTTGAACAAGGTGTTCAGACCATTGCGACTGGAACCGGTATACACCACTTTGAGTTGTTGTCTGTGGTGATCAAACAGGCCTCGTAAGGCGAACACCAGCGGCTCAAATTCGGGGCGAGTCGCAAGGTGCTGGACTTCGTCCAGTATCAGTAAGACGGGTTTGCCAATGCCCAGAATTTCATCCAGTCCGCCGGTGATCAAATCCAGATTCAGATTTTCTGATTCAGCTGTTTGAGTGCCGATATCAATACCGCCATAGGGCGTTTTGATGCCAAGCTTGTTGATGGTTTGAAACCAGTTGGATAACCGTTTGGCGGCAGAAAGCTGCGTGCTCGCATCTTTCAGGCCCAATAAGAAACAGCCGTCCGGGCTATCGAGTCGATCCCAAAAGTTCACGTAGACCGTCACATACCCCCGCTCCTGTGCCATCGGAATCAGATCCTGACGCGCAAATTCGGTTTTGCCCATGCGGCGCGGAGCAAACAGGGTATAGGAGGACGCGGAACCCCGGTCAAACGCATCCAGAAACTGTTCTGCCAGTGCCTGACGGCGGAAGTGCCAGTTGATGTCCATACGCCTCCCTTGTAGTAACTGGCTAGTAAAGAGTTTACTAATTTAGTAAGGCTTGAAATAAAGTCAACTACTTCGCTGTCAGTAGCGAATCGCAGAGGCAACCTTGCCTTGCGTCCGGTAAACAGTGACGACGGAGCATTGAGGTCTGGCGTTCAGCTGAATCGGGTTTAACCGCCCGCTCGCAGCATGGCTCTGAGCATGGTGCGGGCAATATCATCCCGCTCCTCATGATTGATGTAGACCCCGTCGTTAAACAATCGGCACAAGCCGTGTAACGAAGCCCAGTGTGCCTGGGCGATGCGACGCGGGGATTCATTGCGATCAAACATGCCCTGTTCAAACAGGGTTTCAATCCATTGCCGCCAGATGCGGAAGCTGTGTCGTGACACCGCCTGCAGCGACTCGGTTGGCTTGCCAGCACGCCAGATTTCCCGTCCGTACATCAGATCGTAGGTTTCGCGGTTCTGATCAGCAAAGCGCAGATAATTCAGTACGTAGGTCTCGAAGATTTCGGCCAGATTGTCGCCGGTAGCATAACGCTTGGCGTCGGTCATTATCTGATCCTGCCGGGCAAAACCTTGCTCGGCAATGGCGCACAGCAGTTCGTTTTTGTCCTGAAAATGATGGTAGGGCGCGGTGCGGGAAACACCGACCTGATCGGCCAGTTTGCGAATCGACAGGTTCTCGACACCACCGCTGGAGATCAGCTCCACGGCAGCATTCAGCAAGGTCTGGCGCAGGTCGCCATGATGGTAGGGTTTCTTTCGGGTCGTCATGGAGGGCAATGTATCGTTCAATCTTGACAGTGTCAAAATGCCTGCTTATCTTGACGGTGTCCAGATAACATTATCACTTGGCTGAGAGGATGGATTGCCATGAGCTACAGCACCTTTGATCTGACTGTTGAAAACCACATTGCCTGGCTGACGTTTAATCGCCCGGATGCGTACAACTCCATGAGTCGCGAGTTCTGGATTGAATTTCCTGAAGCGGTACGCCAACTGGATGCCGACGCCGAAGCGCGAGTGCTGGTGTTGTCGGGTGAAGGCAAACACTTCTGCGCCGGTATGGATCTGAAGGTATTCACCAACCCGCAAGGCTTGCCGATGTTTGGTAAACGCGAGGCTGGTCGTAAAGCCGAAGCCATGCGCCGTCTGGTGTTGCAGTTGCAGCAATGCTTTTCGATTCTGGAAGACATCCGTATGCCGGTGATCAGCGCGATTCAGGGCGGCTGTATTGGTGGTGCTGTGGATCTGGTGTGCGCCACCGATATGCGCTATTGCACGGCGGATGGCTACTTTACCGTGAAAGAAACCGAGCTGGGTATGACCGCTGACCTCGGCACTCTGCAGCGCCTGCCGCATCTGATTCCACAAGGGCTGGCGCGTGAACTGGCCTACACCGGTCGCAAAATGCTGGCGGATGAAGCGCTGCGCGTTGGCTTTGTGAATCAGGTGTTCGACGATACCAACGCCATGACAGCCGGTGTTCAGGCCATTGCCGAGCAGATTGCCGCCCACTCCCCGCTGGCCGTCAGCGGCTGCAAGAACATGATGAACTACGCCCGCGACCACAGCATCGCCGACAGCCTGAACCTGATGGCGACCTGGCAGGCGGGCATGTTCCAGCCCACCGATATGATGCTGACCTTCGGTGCCAGGCAATCCGGCCAGCCCGCGGATTTTGAGCCGCTGGCGGAAATCACACCGCCGCTACAGCCAGTGAAGAAGTAACGCACACCAACGAAGCCAACAATAAAAACCAACAACCGTTCGCTTGTCGGAGCTGCTCTGACAGGCATGCAGCAGGAGAGAATCATGACCACTCCGTATCCCAACCTGTTACAACCGCTGGATCTGGGTTTTACCACCCTTAAGAATCGCGTACTGATGGGCTCCATGCACCTCGGTCTGGAAGAAGCCAAGAACGGCTTTGAGCGTATGGCGGCGTTTTATGCCGAGCGCGCCCGTGGTGGTGTTGCCATGATGGTCACCGGAGGCATCGGCCCCAACGCCGAAGGTGCCGTGTGGGCCAACGCCGCACAAATGGCGACGGCTGAAGATGTCGCCAAACACCGAACCATCACCGACGCGGTACACGCCGAAGACAGCAAAATCTGTATGCAAATCCTGCACACGGGTCGTTATGCCTACAATCCACAGCCGGTTGCACCGTCGGCGCTGCAGGCACCGATCAACCCGTTCAAGCCGCGTGAACTGTCCGAAGACGATATCGAACAGCAGATTCAGGACTTTATCCGCAGTGCCTCGCTGGCTCAGGAAGCCGGTTACGATGGCGTTGAAATCATGGGTTCCGAAGGTTATTTGCTGAACCAGTTTATCGCCGCTCGTACCAATCACCGTGAAGATGACTGGGGTGGCAGCTTCGAGAAGCGTATTCGTTTCCCGATTGAAGTGGTGCGTCGTGTCCGCGAAGCCGTGGGCACAAACTTTATTATCATTTACCGTTTGTCGATGCTGGATCTGGTTGAAGGCGGCAGCAACTACGAAGAGATTGTGGCGCTCGGTCAGGCAATCGAAAAAGCGGGCGCGACCATCATCAACACCGGTATCGGCTGGCACGAAGCGCGGGTTCCGACCATTGCCACCAAGGTGCCGCGTGCGGCCTTTACCTGGGTGACGGCTAAGGTGCGTGAGTCCCTGTCGATTCCGGTGATCACCTCCAACCGCATCAATATGCCGCAAGTCGCCGAAGAGGTGCTGGCCCGTGGCGACGCGGACATGGTGTCCATGGCGCGGCCGTTCCTGGCTGACCCGGAATTTGTACTGAAAGCACAGCAGGATCGCGCTGACGAAATCAACACCTGCATCGGTTGTAACCAGGCCTGTCTCGATCACGTGTTCGGTGGCAAGCTGACCAGCTGTCTGGTGAATCCGCGTGCCTGTCATGAAACCGAGCTGGTGATCACTCCGGCGACTGAAACCAGGCGCTTTGCCGTGGTTGGCGCAGGCCCGGCCGGTCTGGCATTTGCCACCACAGCGGCCAAACGCGGCCATCAGGTCACGCTGTTCGATGCTGCCAGTGAAGTGGGTGGACAGTTCAACGTTGCCAAACGTATTCCGGGCAAGGAAGAGTTCTACGAGACGCTGCGTTACTTCGCTCGTCAGGTCGAACTGACCGGTGTCGAACTGAAACTGAACACCCGTGTCACGGCTGAAATGCTGAACGCAGGCGAGTTCGACGAAGTGGTGCTGGCCACCGGTATTACACCGCGTACACCAGCGATTCCCGGCGTTGAGCACAGCAGCGTGCTGTCGTATCTGGATGTGATGAACGGCGCTGAAGTCGGCCAGAAAGTCGCCGTGATTGGCGCGGGCGGGATCGGTTTTGATATTTCAGAAGTGCTGATTCACAGCGGCCCGCAGCAGAAAACCATCGAGTCCTTTATGAAAGAGTGGGGCGTGGATATGACGCTTCAGGCGCGCGGTGGTATCGAGAACATGACGCCGGAGTTTGAGCCAGCGGCCCGTGAAGTCTTCCTGCTGCAACGCAAGAAATCCAAAGTCGGCAAGAATCTGGGCAAAACCACCGGCTGGGTACACCGGGCCGATCTGGCCAAGAAAGGCGTACAGATGATCAGCGGTTGTGAATACGTCGGGATTGATGACGACGGTTTGCACCTGCTGGTTGCGGGTGAGCCAAAGACCTTGCCGGTCGACAACATTGTGATCTGTGCTGGTCAGGAACAGTGTCGGGAATTGCAGGACGGTCTGAACAAGCCCGTGCATTTGATTGGTGGTGCGGATGTGGCGTCAGAGCTGGATGCCAAACGTGCGATCGATCAGGGCACACGTCTGGCGGCCAGTTTGTAATTAGCCAGAAGCTGGCGTCGTTCATGACGCCAGCTTCCTGGTCTCTTGCTTACGGCAGTGTGTAAGCCGAGTCTTCAGGAAATCAGTTGCCCAGCTGTTTTCCTTCGACGCCGTCTTCACTGTTTTGATCGCCAGACTGACCGGATACCTGGCGTTGGAACTTCAACGCTGCCCCATCTTTTGCTTCGACACTGAGTGCGGAACTGGTGCCGAGCACGGTAACCGGGAAGTCGATGCCGCTGGTATTTCGACCCACACTGACCGGTGACAATAGACTCAGGGATGGATAGCCACCACAGGTCTCGCCTGGATCACAAATGAATGCATCGACGTCGGTATCCGACCCGGCGACAATCTGATATTCACCGGCTGGTACTTCAAATGAATAGGTGCCGTTCAGTTCCACCGTGGTTTCAGTCACCGTGCTGCCTGTCTGGGCATCGAAAACCAGCAGATACTGGCGTGTCAGTGCGCCCTCTGTTGTGAATTCACCAACCGTCACATACACCGCCAGACTCAGGCTGATTGCTTTTTCGTTCTCAGTGCCTGCGTTGTCTGTTCCGGTAATACTTACCAGCGCGGTGTAGAAGCCGTCGTTGAGATTGGTGCGGTCGATATTGATGCGATAACGACCCAGACCGTTGCTCTCTGTGCTGACATTACTGATTGATGCCCAGGACTCGGAGGAAACTACTGAAGCAATATTCGGAGTGCCCTGACCCACATTGCTGAGAGTGAACTCCAGATTATCCGCAGTGCCGACATTCAGCACCGACGGCGAAGCACTGAGAATGGCCGGGATAGTGATGGAGCCATCACCAACGGCAATGGCGGCCTGAACGGCCTTGAAGGCATTGATGCGGCCGTAGCCAAAACTGTCGTTACGGGTCGTCGCACCGTCGTTACGCAGGTCATCGGTCAGCTGGCCCTGTTGAATCAGTGAATCGACCTGAGCCGGGGTCAGGTTTGGGTTCACCGCTTTCATCAGCGCGATGACACCGGCCACGTGGGGCGCTGCCATGGACGTGCCCTGATAGCCTTCGTAGCCATTGTTTCGGGTTGAGCCGCTGACGGACACCAGAGTGCTGTAGATGCCGTCTGGCAGGCCGTCGCTGTTGGCATCGGCCTGTGAATCGCCACCTGGGGCGGCGACATCAATGGTCGAGCCGAAGTTGGAATATCCGGTCAGGTTATCGTTGGCATCCGTGGCTGAGACGCTGATCACGCCGCTGTAGGCTGCCGGGTAGGAAGGCACTGATGTCGATTCATTGCCCGCGGCCGCTACCACAATAACGCCGGCATTAATCGCCTGTTCAATCGCTTCACGCTCGGTCGCGCTGCTGGAGAAGCTACCCAGACTCATGTTGATCACATCGGCCTTTTGGTCAGGAACCGTATTGCTGTCGTTGCTCAAACCGGCGGCATAAAAAATGCTCTGAGCCAGATCGTACGATGTTGCACCCTGCTTACCGAGTACTCGAAGCGGCATGATCCGGGCATCCCAGGAAACCCCGGCTACACCGGTACCATTGTTGGTCTCCGCGGCGACAGTACCCGCAACGTGGGTGCCGTGCCAGGAAGATGCGGCCAGACGGAAACCGTCGCCGGGATCATCGGCGTTGCTATCAATACCATCGCCATCGGCAGCGTTATTGACGTTGGAAATAAAGTCATAGCCATCGCTGGTCAGCTTGCCGCTCAAATCCTCATGGGCCAGAAAAACACCGGTATCAATTACGGCGACAATGACAGGAACGCTGTCTGAACGACTGCCTGTGGTGATGTCCCAAGCCTGCGACAAATCGATCTGGCTGTAGTGCCACTGACGCATAAACAGGGGGTCGTTGGGTTGGGCGTAGGCCTGACGAATATAGTTGGGCTCTGCATAGCGAATACCGGCTTCTGCATTCATCGCCTTGATGGCTTTAAGGGTCTGGATCTTCTGATGGTGATCGCCCTCGTCGGTGGGCAAATTATCGGATGCTGCAGAGCGAATCACGATCCGATTGGGGCGATCGGTGCGGTAGCTGTCTGATGACAGCCCAAAGGTCTGAATGGTGCTGTTGTCGTTGGCTGGCTGGTAGTTCTCGTCATAACCGACCAGCATCTCACCGGCGACGAAGTTGGCCAGTTGGCCAGAGGGCACGGCTGACGCACTGGTTGCCGGGAGAATCTGCATCACGTACTTCGAAACGCCGGAACTGGCTTCGACCCGAATATGGTAATCGCCATCAGCTGGAACCGTGACTCGCTCGACAGCGTCACTGGTGTCAGACGAAAGCAACAGATCGCCTTCACCGTCCAGCAGGTACAAATCCAGATTGCCGGTAAATGTCTCGTCGCTGTCTTCGGCATTGGAAACAGTCAGCAGAATATTCTGATCTTTCAACAGGCTGACGGCGTAATAATCGATCGGGTCGGCTACGTCACTAAAGCGTTCTGCCGCCGCTATCTGGGAGAATTCCGCATTGGTTGGTGTGGCTGAAGCAAAACCCTGTACTGTGACAAGATTCACCAGAGACTGGGCCTCGCCAAGCGTGTCGTTGCTGGTATAGGTGGCCAACATGTCGTTGACGTCGGAATCCACAACCAGATTGGCAGACGATGACAGCGTACCGGTGACCTTGAAGAGAATTTCTTCATCGGTAAGAAAATCACCGGATGTTCCGGTTTCAATGCAACCATTCAATCCCAGTAATGCTGCCAGCAAAGCCGGGATAGCGATGCGCTTATCTGGTCGATTCATAATGTTACCTATATGTACCAGTGTGAAGGCCACACTCCATGGCGATGAGCAATTTGACAACAATAGTCGCAGATTCACTCAGCCCGTTACACGGTGGATCGGGCTAAATGAGTATTCGATGGAGTAAATGGTGATCCAGTAAATGATCGATGGATTTTACTTAATCAAAATGGAAAAAATTACCATAATCTTGTGGGTTGAGTTATTCTACAGGCATTGGTTTATGACGATGGTGTCAGCAGTGTGCCAATGTTCTTGCGAATATGACCTTTAAAAGGAATAGAAAGGAAATTGTGATGTTTGAAAAACTGAATAAACCATCAATGCCCCTGGCCAGACTGGCACTGGTATCAGGAATATTGCTGTCCGGTTGTACAGGAGAAGAGACAGGCTCCAGCTCAACAGCCGCTTCGGGTAGCTCGAATCCGGCCAACGGAGGTGGTGGAGCAGCAACTACGGACACTGGATCATCTACCGGAGTGGCAGGAGATGAAACCTCTCTGCCTCTCGAAGATACAAGCCATTTTTATTTTTCCTACGATGATTCAGCCAGTACGGCTTCCAGAGATTTGGCACTCTTCTATCTGGATCAAGGTCTTCTTCCAAACGCCAGCTGGGGACGTGCATATGAATACCTGAATGCGGAAACTTTTGGTGCTTTTTCTCCCCAGAAGGTAGGTCCCTTTGATCTTTCAGTGGGAGCATACTCAAGTTCAGCTGCCGAACTCATGATTGATTCTGAATTGGAAAACGTTGCTGCCCTGGGTGTCAATGTTGTGGGGCCTTCATTGTCTCAAGAGGAGAGACCGAATCTGGTCTTGACCTTGTTGGTAGATACATCCGGGTCCATGCGCAGCGACTTCCATACCGGGGTTTTTGAAAGTATCGATGGTGTACGAACACGCATGGAGCTGGTGCGTTATGGCATCGACAAACTGCGTTTCTCACTCAAGCCTGGCGATGAAATTAATCTCGTTGAATTTAACAATGAAGCACAGGTGTTACTCGAAGGCTGGGAATACAGTACCGCTGGTACCTCGGTTCATCAGGATACTCTGGCTCTTTACAACGAAAGTCAAAAACTGGCTGCAGATGGAACAACCAATCTCGATGCAGGTATCACTCTGGCCTATCAGGTCGCCAATCGTACCTATGATCAGCACAAAGCCAACCGTGTGATTATGCTGACGGATGCGTATGCCAACACTGGTCAAACGGATAGTTCGGTTATTGCCAACAACCTGACGATTAACGGAATGGAAGGCATCAATTTTTCGGGCATTGGTATCGGTTCTGGTTTCAATGAAGGATTTCTTAACGAGCTGACGGATATTGGCAAGGGAACCTACTCTGCACTGGTGACCCCCGCGGATGCGACTCGCCTGTTTGGCGATGGTTTCATGCGTTTCGTTGAAGTTGCTGTGGAGAATGTCCGTTTCCATCTGGATTTTCCGGCCACATGGCGGTCTGTGGTATCTGCAGCGGAAGAGTCGTCAACCAATCAGTCCAATGTCCAGACCGTTAACTATTCCTACAACAGCGAACAGTTCTTCTTTGAAGCTTTCTCCAGTGATCTGCCGATCCCAACCACGGATGAAGTTACCCTGACTGTAAGCTGGACTGATACCGATGGTGAAGATCAGCAGGACAGTTTGACTCTGGTGCTTGGCAATATTCTTGGTGCTGGCGAGGACAGGATTCAGGCCGCCGCCGCCGTGGTTGGGTTGGCCAAGCTGGTTTCAGGCACCGTAAATTGTGGTCAGATAGATAACTCAGGTCTGCTGGAATTGCCGAATGATCATGAGGTGTTCAAGGCTTACACCGCTGCTATTGATCAATATTGCAAGCTGAAGGACGACGACTCTGCGATCCCTGCGGTGGAATAGCCTGCTCTTTCTACGGCAGAATGGGCAGTCATGGCGCTAAAAATGGAAACATGGTTGTTGCCGCATTAAGGTGTGTGATGTGCCGGGTTTGATGGTCAAGCCCGGTTTGACTTGCAAGGAAGCCTTATGTCCCTCGCCCGAGTTCTCACCCGCGCCCAGGTGGGCGTGGAAGCGCCTGCCGTAATGGTAGAAGTCCACCTCTCAAATGGTTTGCCCGGATTCACTCTGGTAGGCATGCCGGAAACCGCCGTCAAGGAAAGCAAGGATCGTGTTCGCAGTGCCTTGTTGAATTGCCACTTTGAATTTCCCAGCAAACGCATCACCGTCAATCTCGCTCCCGCCGATTTGCCCAAAGAAGGTGGTCGCTATGATCTCGCCATTGCATTGGGGATATTGGCCGCCTCGGAGCAAATTCCGGCAGACAGCCTCGCTGGACATGAGTTTATTGGTGAGTTGGCCCTCAGTGGTGACTTGCAGCCAGTAACTGGTGCGCTGCCCTGTGCGGTGATGTGTGGCAAGGCGGGTAATCAGTTGGTGTTGCCAGCTCACAACGCTGCTGAAGTGGCGTTGTCCGATGCCTGTTGCAGTAAAACTGCGCTGCACCTGCTGGAAGTTACCCGCTATCTGTCCGGGGAGCAGGGGCTGAATCCGGTTCATGCCCAATCCAGAGACATCGCTAACGTGCCTGTTCATGGCAATTTGAGTGACGTACGTGGTCAGCCCCAGGCCAAGCGCGCGCTGGAAATCGCAGCTGCCGGACAACATAACCTGCTGTTTATTGGACCGCCGGGCACCGGTAAAACCATGCTGGCCAGCCGCCTGCCCGGCATATTGCCGCCCATGAGTGAAGAAGAAGCTCTGGTATCGGCGTCGATCTATTCCATCACCGACGCGACAGGTGACTGGTTGCAGCGCTGGCGAGTCAGACCTTTTCGTGCTCCCCATCACACCGCTTCAGGCGTGGCGCTGGTGGGCGGAGGGACTCGGCCCAGACCCGGTGAAATCTCGCTGGCTCATGGTGGGGTGTTATTTCTGGATGAGCTGCCGGAATACAGCCGCAAGGTGCTGGATGTTTTACGGGAGCCGCTGGAAAGTGGACGCATTGTGATCAGCCGGGCACAACGGACGTTAACCTTTCCTTCGGAATTCCAGCTGGTAGCGGCAATGAATCCGTGTCCCTGCGGCTATTTGGGCGACCCGTCCGGGCGTTGTCGCTGTACTGATGATCAGGTGCGGCGCTACCAGAGCCAGACTTCCGGACCGTTACTGGATCGTATCGACCTGCATGTTGAAGTACCCATGATCCCGACCGCTCTGCTACAGGAAGCGGCACAGGGCGAAAGTAGCGAACAGGTTCAGGCGCGAGTGCTGGCTGCTCGCGAACGTCAGCTTGAGCGTCAGGGCTGTACCAATGCCCAGCTCAGTGGTCAGGTTCGGGATGATGTCTGTCGACTGAGTGACGAGGACGCCCAATGGTTTCGCGCTGCGATCGAGCGACTGCAACTCTCGGCTCGTGGCTACCATCGGGTACTGAAGCTGGCGCGTACGATTGCCGATCTTCACAACAGTGGTGACATTCGCAAACCGCACTTGCTGGAAGCCGTCGGTTACCGCAGTCTTGATCGTTATGATCAGGGGAAGAACGGCTGACCACGACTTTTTGGCATTCAACTCCTACAATAGCGGCTTTCTTTTTTCCTGCTTGAGGGCGTTCCGTGGTCGACTTATCCCAGCTTAATCCCCGTCAGAAAGAAGCCGCGAAATACATCGACGGCCCCCTGCTGGTACTGGCCGGGGCGGGCTCGGGCAAGACCAGCGTGATCACCCGCAAAATCGCCTATCTGATTGATGTCTGCGGCATCAAGCCCCATCACATCGCCGCCGTGACCTTTACCAACAAGGCCGCCCGCGAGATGAAAGAGCGAGTGATGAGCCTGACCGGCAAGGGTGGTGCCCGTGGTCTGACGGTGTCGACCTTCCACAACCTCGGCCTCAATATCATTCGTCACGAGCTGACGACCTCGGGTTATAAATCCGGCTTTTCGATTCTCGACCAGGACGACTGCCGCGGCATTATTCGCGATGTGATGCAGCGTGATCATGGTGATGACGGCGATATGGTCGAGCTGGTGCAGAACACCGTCTCCAACCTCAAGAACGATCTGGTAACGCCGGAAGAAGCCATCCATCAGGCCCAAAGCCCGCAGGAAATGCTGATTGCCCAGACCTACTCGGTCTATCAGCGCATGCTCAAGGCCTATAACGCGGTCGACTTCGACGACCTGATCATGGTGCCGACGCTGCTGTTCCGCGATCACGAAGAGGTACTGGGGCGCTGGCAGAAGAAAATCCGCTACCTGCTGGTGGACGAATATCAGGACACCAACACCAGCCAGTACGAGCTGGTCAAACTGCTGGTGGGTCACCGTACCGGCCTGACGGTGGTGGGCGATGACGACCAGTCGATCTACGCCTGGCGTGGTGCCCGGCCTGAAAACCTGTCGCTGCTGAAAAAAGACTTCCCGACTCTGAAAGTGGTCAAGCTGGAGCAGAACTACCGCTCCACCGGCCTGATCCTGAACGCCGCCAACAAGGTGATAGACAACAACTCGCACGAGTTCGAGAAAAAGCTCTGGTCGGACATGGGTTACGGCGACCCGATCCGGATTCTGAAGTGCCGCAACGACGAAGTTGAAGCCGAGCGCATTGCCTCGGAAATTGTCGAGCGGCGCTTGCGTTACGGTGCAGGCTACAAGGACTTTGCGGTGCTCTATCGCGGCAACCACCAGAGCCGTGCGATCGAAATGAAACTGCAGGCGTTTCAGGTGCCGTACAAACTCAGTGGCGGCCAGTCGTTCTTTGGCCGTAACGAAATCAAGGACGTGATGGGCTATCTACGTCTGTTGATCAACCCGACTGATGATGCTGCTTTCCTGCGCATCATCAACACACCTCGCCGTGAAATCGGCCCCAGCACCATTGAAAAGCTGAGCGAATACGCCGCCCGACGGGGCGTCAGCATGATGGAAGCCACCACTGAAGTCGGTCTGGAACAGGTGCTGGCCGCCAAGGCGCTGGATCGCCTCGGACGCTTTGGCCACTGGCTCGAAACCATCGCCAAAAACGCCGTCACTGATGATCCGGTGGCCGCGATCAAGGAAATGCTCTCCGACATCGACTACGAAGGTCATCTGGCGCAGAACTCGGCCACGCCCGCACAGGCAGAACGGCGCATGAAAAACGTCTGGTTCCTGGTCGACTCGATCAGCAAGATGATCGAAAACGGCGAAGAGCTGGGCGATGAAGTCACCATCGAAGACGCCGTTGGCAAACTGATTCTGCGAGACATGCTGGAACAGCAGGAACAGGAAGACGAAACCGATCAGGTGCAACTGATGACCCTGCACGCCTCCAAGGGGCTGGAGTTCCCGCACGTCTACATCATGGGTATGGAAGAAGAACTGATGCCGCACCGCAACAGCATCGAGGCCGACACCATTGAGGAAGAACGCCGCCTGATGTACGTGGGCATCACCCGCGCCAAGCGCACCCTGAGCCTGACCTACGCCGGTAAACGCCGCCAGTACGGTGAAACCCAGAACACCACCCACTCACGCTTTCTGGATGAGCTACCGCCTGATGATATCGAGTGGGAAGGCAAGACCGAGCTGTCTGCCGAACAGCAACAGCAGCGCGGCCAGGAAACCCTGAGCAGCCTGCGGAATATGTTGGGGGATCTTTAGCAGGCTGCTGGTTTCTTGTCAGTTTTACTCTTGTTGTGCTGCTTCGTTGGAGGCATCGCTTTCCAGTTGCTCCAGTCGCTGCTCCAGCTCGGACAGTTGCTGGAGCGTTCTTTCCAGCACCGCTTGCTGGGCATCAAATTCTTCTCGTGATACCAGATTGGCGTTGGCGAACAGTGCTTGCAACTGGCTGCTCATGGTCAGCTTCAGATCCTGTGATAGCCCGGCAAAGGGCGTCTGTTGCAGCAGGCTGTCGATTTTCTGAGTGATGTCCGGGTTGATCATCATCTTCCTCTATATCTGATTCTTCTGTGTCATCGATGTTGATGCCAGTTAGTGCGCTGTTTCAGTGCGTGCACCGAAATGGGACTTATGGCCTGAATTGAGTGCTATCTATTGGTGCGTCGCGGTGGATCTGTGTGCATCACTGGTACTTGATAGCCCAACATTGTCGCCGAAAACCAACACGGATGAGCGTTATTTTCCACTTCACAGCGAATTTTTGAACTTTTTTTCAAGTTGGCACAGCAGCTGCTTTACCACAGGCACACAACGATATTCGGCGTTCATCCTGTTCCTGCAGAGTGCGTTGACCAATTAGAAGATTGACTAGCAAAGCTAACCGATGAAGGAAAAAACGATGAAAAAACTCTCTCAAGCGATCGTTCTTGCCAGTGCCATGACAGCCGGTCTGGCGGCTACTCAAGCTGCTCATGCTGAAATTTCTGCTTCGTTTGATGTTGCCAGTTCCTACTTGTGGCGTGGTCAAAACCTGAGCGCAGGTAAAGCCGGTGCGATAGAAAAAAAGACTACGACAGTAGAAGTGGATGGTGCCGATCAAGAAGTAAAATACACTGATGCCACCGATGGCACAGGTCAAGGCACTGCTGTTGTTTCTGGCTCTATCGATTATACCAACGAGTCTGGCCTGTATGCAGGTGTCTGGACTTCTTCAGGTGACGGCTCTGCTGGAACCGAAACTGATCTGTATGTTGGTTTTGCTGGTGAAGCCGGTTCCATTGGTTACGACATTGGTTATGTCACTTACCTGTACACTGAAACCGCTAACGATGAAATCGATGACTTGGCTGAATTTTACCTGGGCCTGTCTTACGACGTGGTTGGCGTAACCATGTACAAGAGCAGTGATTCAGATGTTGATGGTATGTACGCCGTTCTGGGTGCTGACATCCCTGATACTCCTTTCTCTGTTGCTCTGGGCGCTGCCATCGATACTGGCAATGCCTACACTCACCTGGATGCGACTTACGCATACAACGACCAGGTAGCTTTCACTGTATCCAAGATTGTTGACGAAGAAGTTGAAGACGCATACGACAAATCAACTCGTTACGTAATCTCTTACAGCATGCCTATCGAGTAAGAAAAGACTTACAATGGCCTTTGCCTCCGCAACAGGCCATTTTCCAACCCTCTGTTTATAAATGAAAAAAGGGGTTCCTTATGAAACTCATTACTGCAGTGGTCAAGCCGTTCAAATTGGACGATGTGCGTGAAGCACTGTCCGAAATCGGCGTTCAGGGTATCACCGTGACTGAAGTAAAAGGCTTTGGTCGTCAGAAAGGTCATACCGAACTGTACCGTGGTGCGGAATACGTAGTTGATTTCCTGCCAAAAGTAAAAATCGAAGTTGCTGTTGCATCTGACCTGACCGACAAGGTGATCGAGTCCATCACCAAAGCGGCTAACACCGGCAAGATTGGCGACGGCAAGATTTTCGTTACTTCTCTTGAACAAGTGGTTCGTATTCGTACTGGTGAAACCGGCGCTGACGCGCTGTAAGACATTTCATCGATCAAAACTGAAAGATTCAATCAAGCCTGATGCGGGGGGCTTAGAATGGAAAACAATATTTATGAATTGCAGTACGCCATGGACACCTTTTACTTCCTGGTGTGTGGCGCACTGGTAATGTGGATGGCGGCTGGTTTCGCCATGTTGGAAGCGGGTCTGGTTCGCTCCAAAAATACAACTGAAATTCTGACCAAAAACGTTGCCCTGTTTGCTGTAGCTTGCACCATGTATCTGGTGTGTGGTTACCAGTTGATGTACGGCGGCGGTTACTTCCTGAGCGGCATCACTGAAGTGGATTCTGCTGCTGTACTGTCTGACTTCGCTGGTCGCGAAGACGGTTTCCAGGGCGGTTCTATCTACTCCGGTGCCTCTGACTTCTTCTTCCAGGTAGTGTTCGTTGCAACGGCCATGTCCATCGTATCCGGAGCGGTTGCTGAGCGTATGAAGCTGTGGGCTTTCCTGGCGTTCGCCGTGGTGATGACCGGCGTGATCTACCTAATGGAAGGCGGCTGGACCTGGGGTGGTAACGACGTATTCGGTATCTTCAACCTGGGCGATATGGGCTTCTCTGACTTCGCCGGCTCCGGCATCGTACACATGGCGGGCGCTGCTGCTGCACTGGCTGGGGTAATCCTGCTGGGTGCACGTAAAGGCAAATACGGTCCTAACGGTGAAGCGCGCGCAATCCCTGGTGCAAACCTGCCACTGGCTACGCTGGGTATGTTCATCCTGTGGATGGGCTGGTTCGGCTTCAACGGCGGTTCAGTTCTGAAACTGGGTGATATCGCCAACGCCAACTCTGTAGCAGTTGTGTTCATGAACACCAACGCAGCGGCTGCCGGTGGTCTGTTGGGCGCCCTGATTCTGGCCTTCATCCTGTTCCGTAAGGCGGATCTGACCATGGCTCTGAACGGTGCTCTGGCTGGTCTGGTAGCGATCACTGCCGAGCCTTCTACTCCAACGCCTCTGGTGGCAACCATCATCGG
>PBNY01000089.1 GCA_002723385.1 Oceanospirillaceae bacterium
AACTTGGAAAGGACCAGCCATTCCCTGCGTTCAACGCCTTGCCTGATGAATTTTCCATCCATAACAGGACGCGTTAACTGATTGAGAACGCCCTCTAGGTCGCCCCCTTGGGTGGATTGCCGTACTATTCTGTAATTGACAGCTTGAGAACCTTTGTCAGGCAGGTTCGGAGAAGCAACAGAAACCGGAACTTGTCTTGTTATCTGGGTCATAACGGAGACATTGGTGTGCGTGTTTGTGCTGTTTTGGAAAGGTTTTGGAAATTCTTTTTTGCCCATTTCTCAATAGATGGGTACACTCGGCCCTCTGTTGAGGGGCTATCAGTCAACGAACTGATGTCGGATTCTGCACCATCAGAATCGTACAGCCGATAAAAATAACCAGAATGGGGTGGAACAGGAGGCGATATGAACGAACAATTCTTCCAGGAGCGATACCCGAAAGAATATCCCGGTACGATTGACCCGGACAAGTATGACTCGCTGGTTGAGTTAATCGATCGATTTGTCAAGCAGTACGCGGATCGTCCGGCTTTTACATGTCTTGGTCACACTCTCAGCTACGCTGAGCTGGACCAGTTGAGCGCCAACTTTGCCAGCTACCTTCAGAATGACCTTGGGCTGGTGAAAGGCGATCGGATCGCGATTCAGCTGCCAAACGTACTGCAGTATCCCGTTGTGATGTTCGGAGCCATGCGCGCCGGACTGATTGTTGTGAATACCAATCCGCTGTACACCGAACGAGAGATGGAGCATCAGTTCAACGACTCTGGTGCGGTTGCTCTGGTAGTGTTGGCGAACATGGCGTCCAAGGCGGAAGCCGTTTTGCCCAAAACGGGTATCAAACACGTAATTGTGACGGAAGTGGCGGATTTACACGCCGGTCTCAAGCGTCTGCTGATCAACACCGTCGTCAAACACGTCAAGAAACAGGTTCCTCCGTTCTCCATCCCTCATATGGTGCCGCTGCGCAAGGCGTTGAAGATGGGTGCTGCGGGCACCTACAAAAACGTTCCTGCAGACCGCAACGACACCGCTGTGCTGCAGTACACCGGTGGCACCACGGGTGTTGCCAAGGGCGCTGAGCTGACCCATCGCAACCTGATTTCAAATATGCTGCAGGCGCACGGCCTGTTTAAAATGGCCTTGTCTGAAGGTTGTGAGACCGTGGTTGCGCCGCTGCCGCTGTATCACATCTATGCGTTTACCGTGCATTGCATGGTGCTGCTTGAAACCGGCAATTGCTCGCTGTTGATTCCAAACCCTCGCGATATTCCAGGCTTTATCAAGACGCTTCAGGGCACCCGCTTCACCGGCTTTGTTGGTCTGAATACCCTGTTCGTGGCGCTGTGTGATCAGGAAGACTTCCGCAATCTCGATTTCTCGGATCTGCGTCTGACCATTTCAGGCGGTATGGCGTTGACTTCAGATGCTGCCAGGCGCTGGCAGGATGTGACCGGCTGTGAGATTGCAGAAGGGTATGGCATGACGGAAACGTCTCCTGTCGTCTCCTTTAATCCACCGGGCTACATCAAGCTCGGCACCATCGGTCTTCCGGTATCCAGCACGGCGTGCAAAACACTGGATGAAAACGGAGAGGAAACGCCACTGGGTGAACCAGGCGAGCTGTGCGTACGTGGCCCCCAGGTAATGAAGGGTTACTGGAAGCGTGAAGAGGCGACTCGCGAAACCTTCACCGAAGATGGCGAATGGCTGCGCACCGGCGATATAGCGGTGATTCAGGAAGACGGTTACATGAAGATCGTTGACCGCAAGAAGGACATGATCATCGTATCCGGCTTTAACGTCTATCCAAACGAAGTCGAAGACGTAATTGCGGCACATCCGAACGTGCTGGAAGTCGCGGCAATTGGTGTACCTGACATCAAGAGTTCCGAAGCGGTCAAAGTCTTCCTGGTGTGTAAGGAACAGACCAGTGAGAAAGAAATCACCGACTGGTGCCGAGAGCGTCTAACCGCTTACAAAGTGCCTCGCTTTGTAGAATTCCGCACGGAACTGCCAAAGACCAACGTCGGCAAAATTCTGCGGCGCGAGCTGCGTACGGAAGAACTCTCCAGGCTGGAAAAAGCCAGCTAGACGGAGCGGGCATTTATTCAATGATCAAACGAGCGGTTTTTACCGCTCTTTTTTGTTTCTGTTATTGCTCAATTGCCCAGATATAAGCGGTATCGGTTGGGGGGTAGTAATAATAGTCTTCCAGCGTGACCTGAACCTGAACAGAGTCGTCGGATTGGGTGATCTCGGTGGTGTTCTGTACTTCCGTTCGAGTTTGTACCTGTTCTCTGGAACCGGCTTCTGCTCCGGTGCTGGTCACCGATGTACTGCTTTCAACCACTGCTGAAAGGGTGACTTCACTGCCGATTTTCTGTTGCGCAAACATCGCAACGGCCTGGTTGAACAGTTTCTGTTGCGTCTTGAACCAACCATCATCACCCCAGCTGCTGCGACTGCCTTTCAGAACAATGCCTTCGCTGGGTTTGTCGATCACCCAACAGGGTTTTTGAGCGGATATGCCTTTGGCGCGCTCCACGCACTGCTGTGATGGGGAGGTAGCGCAGGAGGACAGCAAACTGGAAATCAGAAATGCGGAACCGATTATGACGAAAGAGTGGTGACGGAAGTGCATAAGGGTTCCTGAGCCGGTTGGGGAGGCCATGATAGTGCAACTCGTCGGTCCGGTCATGGCATGCATCATCGAAAAGCCTGACCAGGTGAGCGGCATAAAAGAACCACCATGAAAAAGGGCAACCATATTCGGTTGCCCTTTTTGTTTTTCAGATCAAGGCTCAGTCTTCTGCAACTTCGCCACGAATCCGTGCGCCCAGATTCTTGGGCATCCAGGAGTAGTACAGCAACGGAATCACGATCAGCGTCAGCAGGGTCGAGATCATGATGCCGAAGATCAACGCAATCGCCAGACCGTTAAAGATCGGGTCATCAAGGATAAAGAAAGCACCGATCATGGCGGCAATGGCGGTCAGTACAATCGGGCGTGCCCGTACCGCTGCGGCATTGACCACCGCTTTCTCGAAGCTCATGCCTTCACCCAGTTGCTGATTCATAAAGTCCACCAGCAGAATGGAGTTACGCACGATAATCCCCGCCAGTGCGATCATGCCGATCATGGAGGTGGCGGTGAATTGTGCACCGAACAGGGCGTGGCCCGGCATCACACCAATCACCGTCAGTGGAATCGGGGCCATGATGACCAGCGGCACCAGGTAGCTGCGGAATTGCGCCACGACCAACAGGTAAATCAGGATCATGCCGACACCGTAGGCGTTGCCCATGTCGCGGAAGGTTTCGTAGGTGATCTGCCATTCACCGTCCCACTTCATACTGATGTCATCGCTTAGAGCAGGCGGCTCGATAAACCACTGATCCCAGTTCATACCCTTGTCGGGCATACCGAATGACATGGCGAACAGGCCGTACAGAGGGCTGTCGAGTTCACCGGCCATATCCGCCGTGACGAAAACCACAGGCTGCAAGTTTTTGTGGTAGATGGTCTTGTCGGTGATGGTTTTCTCGATGCTGACCAGATCGGCCAGTGCGACGAACTTGCCATCCGCGGCGCGTACCTTCATCACCAGCAACTGGTTTAGACCCACCTTGTTGCCTTCACTCAATTCCAGACGCACCGGCAGTGGGTACTTGACGTTGTCACTGTGCAGGTAGCTGACGTCTTCGCCACCCAGTGCGGTATTGATCGCCTGAACGATGCTGGCCTGGGCAACGCCCAGCATGGCCGCACGCTGACGGTCGATGTTGACGATCCATTTTTCCTGATCGGCTTCGACATAGTCATCGACATCGACAATGTCGTCGGTGGTTTCAAACAGGGTGCGGAGCTCTTTTGCCGCATCGATCTGACGCTGATATTCCGGGCCGTAGACTTCGGCCACGATCGGTGCCATCACCGGCGGGCCAGGCGGCACTTCGACGATCTTGACGTTGGCGTTCAGCTTGTTGCCAATGACTTGCAGCGGCTCGCGGACGGACAGCGCAATATCATGGCTCTGACGGTCACGCTGGCTCTTGTCGACCAGATTGACCTGAATATCGCCCTGATTCGGCTGACGGCGCAGGTAGTACTGGCGCACCAGACCGTTGAAGTTGATCGGAGCAGCGGAGCCGGCGTACATCTGTACGTTCTGGATTTCCGGCACGTTCATCAACTCATCGGACAGCTCTTCCAGCACCATCAGGGTTTGCTCAACCGGCGTACCTTCCGGCATATCAACAATCACCTGGAATTCCGACTTGTTGTCGAACGGCAGCATCTTCAGTACCACCATCTGGAACGCTGGCAAAGCGACTGCCAGGGCGATCAGACCCGTGATGCCAAGGAACAGCAGGGCGCGTTTTTTACCAGCGTGCTTGCCTTCCAGGAACGGGTTCATCAGACGATGGAAGAAGCGGTAGAGGCCGCTGTTTTCTTCCACGCCGTCGGTGTCGTGGCCGTGGTTTTCTTCCGGTTTGGCAAATTGGCGCTTGAGCAGCTTGTAGGACAGCCATGGTGTCACCACAAAAGCCACCACCAGAGAAATCAGCATGCCGGTTGAGGCGTTGATCGGAATTGGGCTCATGTACGGCCCCATCAAACCGGAAACAAACGCCATCGGCATCAGGGCGGCAATCACGGTGAAGGTGGCCAGAATGGTGGGGCCGCCGACCTCATCAACCGCAAGGGGAATGGCTTCGAGGATTTTCTTGCCACCCATATGCAAATGCCGGTGAATGTTTTCCACCACCACGATGGCGTCATCGACCAGAATCCCGATGGAGAAAATCAGCGCGAACAGCGAAACCCGGTTGAGCGTAAAGCCCCAGACCCAGGACGCGAACAGGGTAATCGCCAGTGTGATCAGAATCGCGCCGCCCACGATAATGGCTTCGCGCCAGCTCATGGTCGCCAGTACCAGCACTACCACAGCCGCGGTAGCGAACAGCAGCTTGGCAATCAGCTTGTCGGATTTGGCCTTGGCGGTAATACCGTAGTCACGGGTGACGTCGGCATTGATGTTGTCAGGGATGACGCGGTTTTTCAGATCCACCAGACGCTCATCAATCGACTTGGTGATGTCGATGGCGTTCATGCCGGGCTGCTTGGCGATGGCCAGCGTTACCGCAGCGTGGCTGCTGTTCTGGCCCAGAGCGCGATACATTACATTCTGTTCCGGTGTGTCGGCTTGCAGACGAATATCAGCAACATCCGACAGATACACCAGACCGCCCTGACTGCGGCCAACAATCAGCTGGCCCAGTTCATCGGTGGTTTTCAGAAATTCACCGGCCTGCACCAGAATGACCTGATTGTTCTGCACCAGCGGCTGACGGTAACCACCGGCATTGGCGCTCAGCAGCGCGTTGCGCACATCACTGAAAGCCAGACCATGACCGTTCATGCGTGCTGGATCAAGCGTGACCTGAACCACACCAGCGTGCTCGCCAATGGCGTAAATATCACGGGTGCCGGGAATGCGCTTCAGCTCGACTTCCAGCGAGTGCGCAACCTGAGTCAGATCCTGAGCGGTGACGCTGGTGTCATCCGACCACAGGGTGATGCTCATGATCGGTACGTCGTCGATACCCATTGGTTTGATCACTGGCTGCATCACGCCGAGGTTCTCGGGGAACCAGTCGTTATGGCTGTGTACTTGGTTGTATAGGTTAAGAATGGCTTCCTCGCGTGGGATGCCGACCTCAAACGCCACCGTCAGCACCGCTTGTCCGGGCTGGCTGATGGAGAAAATATCGTCCACGCCCTTGATTTCGGACAGCACCTGCTCGGCGGGCGTGGCGACCAGTTGTTCGACTTCACGCGCGCTGGCACCGGGGTAGCCAATAAATACGTTGGCGAAGGTGACATCAATCTGCGGCTCTTCTTCCTTCGGCGTCACCATTACCGCAAAGAAGCCCAAAAGCATACCGACCAGTGCCAGAAGCGGCGTGATGGCCGAGTTCTGGAAGGCGGCTGCCGTTTTGCCTGAAATTCCAAGTGCCATGATTATTCCCCGTTTTTCGCCTGGCCTGAGGACAGGCTGGCCATGGCGGCGTAGCCATCCAGAATCAGTTGTTCACCTTCGCGCAGACCCGCCAGTACTTCACGCTGATCCTGATGGTCGTTGCCCAGACGCACCTGGCGCAGCTTTGGAGTGTTGCCATCCATCACATACACCGCTGTCAGTTCGGAGCGTTCGATCACCGCCGATTCGGGAATCAGCAGGGTGTTGCGTTCGCCGGTTTGCAAACGCACCTTGGCCCACATGCCCGGAATGGCTTTCACATCGGCGCTGGCAGGCAATTCGGCGCGCAAGCGGATGCTGTGGTGCTGGGTGTCGGCGTACGGGTAGAGCGTGACCTTGCTGGCATTGACCGGCTGGCCATTAACTACCACCTGTACTGAATCATCGCCCTGATACTGGCTGGCCAGACGCTGGGGAACATCGGCGATGGCACGCAGAGGTTGCAGCGCCAGGCCACTCATCATGGGCTGCCCCGGATTCACCAGCTCGCCGACCTCGACCATGCGGCCTTTGACAATACCGCCGTAAGGTGCTTTGACGCGGGTGTAGGAGAGTTGCTCTTTGGCCTGACGAACCGCTGCCTTGGCGGCTTCAACCGCCGCTTCTGCGCTTTTGGCCTGAGCCACGGTGGAGTCGTATTGCCCCTGGGAGATGGAGCCTTGTTTTAATAAGCGCTTGTTGCGCTTCAGCAGAATCTGGGCGTCTTCGTTCTGGGCTTCGGCTTGCGCCTGATTGGCCTTGGCTTGTGCCAGCGCAGCCTGCTGTTGGGTGTTGTCGATCTCAATCAGCAGGGCGCCGGCCTTGACCCGATCATTGACGTCAAAGTGCACCGCTTTGACAGCACCGCTGGTCTGGGCGGAAATTGTGCTTTCGTTTACGGCTTCCAGAGTGGCTTCCAGATCGTAATAGACAGGGATGGACTGCATGGCCAGGGACTGGGTTTTCAGATTGGCGTCGGCCTGAGCCATGGCGGGCAGCAGGGTTGCCAATGTAACAGCACCTGCGACCTGGGTCAGGGAAAAGCGGTGTGATGACATGTGCCGGTTCCTCGTACAAATCGTTGAAGTAGCCGCATGAGTCAACGGCCTGATGAGAATGGTCTTTAGTATTCCTGTATTAGAATATACTAATATTATGATTTCAAGATCTGGAAGACATGCTGTGGCGTCGGTCACATTGTCACCAAGGTTCAAACATTGAACCAGTGAGTGCAAGAATATTGGCTGAAGTCATTGGTGGGGGTGTTAAAGGGCACGATACCTTTTGCCTATCACTGGCATAAATATCTTTGGCTATGAATGCTTCAGCACCGAATTATACTGACCTCATTCCATTGCTGATAAACAGGCAAGCGACAAAGCCGCTGATCAGCAACTCAAATCAGGTGAATCAACTGGAGGCGATAACATGAAAAAAGTAACGATTTTTGGTCGAGAAGGGTGTGGCTACTGCCGTCGTGCCAAAGAACTGTGTGAGATCAAAGAGCTGGATTATCGCTACATTGATATCAACGTCGAAGGCATTTCCAAGGCGGATCTGGAAAAGACCATTGGCAAGCCGGTTGAGACCGTACCTCAGATTTTCGTTGGAACCGAACACGTTGGTGGTTACACCGAGTTTGCTGCCATGGTCGGCGCCAGCTGATCTGACTGTGGAAAACGGGCGGCCACTGTGAGCCGCCCCGGTGTGACGTTCTGGTCGTTACTGCCCCAGAATTTTCCACGGACCGGTTAGCCACTCTGGCGGAATGCCGCTCCAGTCACCCCTTTCCGGTGGTGCTGTCACTTCAATGTGTTCACCCTGCCAGTTGAATACCAGCCCGGCAGCATGCAGGTAAGTTCGGTCTGATGCTGTTCCCTTATAGCGCTGATCGCCTTCAATGGGACTGCCAACGCTTTTGAGCGCAACCCGCAGCTGATGCGTCTTGCCGGTTTTCGGAGCAAGCAGAAATTGTCGGCGCTGTCTGGATTCTGAGTAACTGGACAGAAATCGCGTAATGGCCGGGTTGTCCATTCGCCGAGTCAGTTTCCAACTGCCATTGCGTGACTTTTCCATATCACCTTTGATCCAACCTTGTTTTTTGGTCGGCTTGTCGGTGGATTGCGCGATGTAGAATTTCTGAATGTCGTGATGCTCGAAGAGTTTCCCGAGTTGCGCCGCTGCTTTCCCGTTGCGAGCCATTAGCAATACACCGGAGGTGACTTTGTCCAGCCGATGCACGGGCCAGAGTTTTTCTCCAACAAAATCACTGAGACGCACGACGATGCCAGGTTGCTCGTCTTCTGTGTGCATTCCAATGCCATCCGGCTTGTTGATGGCAATCCAGTCTGGCGTTTCATGAAGGATGGACGCTTGAAAATGATGGTTGGAAGTCATTCAGTCAGAACGGGCGTGGCGGTTGGTGAAGGAGGGCGAGAGCAACACAGGACAAGAAGCTCGCTGCTAGCGGCGGGCTTCTTCTTCAATGATTTCCAGCAGACGACGGGCGATGGCCTCAAACAGCTGGGCTTCGTCGTTGTTGCGGCTGGCAACCAGGCTATACATCAGGCTTTCAATTTCAGAACGAGACATATAGCGCACGGTAACGGGATTGGTCATGGTATCGGAGTTCTCAGAAACGGTAGCTGATCATCAGGTTGTTGAATATTACGTCAGGGGTGTCGTCTGACAGTGCAGCCGTGCGCTGATTTTCCAGTCGGTAATCATCGGGATCGCGCCACGTGGCGGCCGCGTCCAGTGTAATCGGACCAAGCTGATAACCGAGTCCAAGCTGCCAGCCCCAACCGTTCAGAGTGCGGGTTTTGTACTTGCCGGAACGCTCTACCAGCATTTTCTCTCGATGCCACGCCGGGCCGGTATAAATGCGGAATCCCGGTTTGGCCAGCCCCCATCCCCACATTAGCTGGGTTTCGAACCCGGTAACGTCTTTGCGATCGTTGCCTGTGTCGCTGCCATCATCGTGGATTCGATAAACGATGAAGCGAGAAGCTGCGTGGTTGCTCTGCGGGTACTCCGCGAAGATGGCAATGCCTGTATCGTCTGAGCTGGTAACGTATTCCGGGCCTGGATCGATATTCAGCTGGGTGCCAGCCACGCCGACGCGAAAGTTGGTCGGATCGGCGGCTGTGGTTGCCGCGGCGGTCGCCAGCGCGATGGCGGAAATCAGCGTGCGAACGGATGAAGCCATGTGAGCATTGCCTCTGAGTGAAATCAGGTCGCGCAAGGCTAAACCACTCGCCCGGCCAAAACAAGGGAATACCACCCAAAATGCTGGGTATAGATACAGTGCTTTGGTTTTACTGCGTGGACAGAGAGTTTCTGACAATCTGGTCGATTAACCAATCCGGATCGTCCAGTGGCAAATCATGACCTGCCTCGGGATGAATCGATATCGGGGCGTTCCAGCGAGAAGCGATGGCCTCGCTGCAGCGACCGGAGACCAGTCGGTCCTTGCTACTGCTGTAGAAAAAGGAAGGGGCGGCTGGCGCTTGCTGATGGCCTCGATAGCGCGCCGCAGACATCACTTGTGTCAGTGTATTGGCGGTGGATACCGGATGCTCGCGGGCGAATTCCAGCCATTCCCGCATCAGCGTCGAGGGCGGCGGCGTGTTCAGTGTCAGCTCGGCAATGGCCTGTTCCAGCTTGAGCGGATTGGTCAGGTTTTTCAGCAGACGGCTCAGTGCCGGAGGCTTCATGCGCTGCCATGGCCGACTGCAACAACCAAAGCTGGTGTTGATCAGGTGCAATTCCCGTACTTCATCCGGATACTGTTTCGCCCACTCGGTGGCGATCATGCCCCCCATGGAAATGCCCACCACGCATACCGAAGCAACATGGTCGGCTAATAACATGCGAGCCTGCTGACGGATGTCTTCCATCATGGCGTGAATGCCAAAGGGAGTTGATTCCAGATGGCGGTCGCCATTGCCGGCCAGTTCAGGCAGCACGACATCGTGAATGGCGTTCTGCTGAAGCAATGTTCTGGGAAAGGAATGCCAGTGAAAGCGGCTGCGGATCAGGCCTCGAACCAGTACAACATGGCGCTCTGTTAGTGGGCCTGTGCGTTGCGGTTCGAGGCTCATGGCGATTTTTAGAAAAGGTCGAAGTAGCGATGAATACTGAACATGAACGTCGTGCCGGCATCAAAGTCCTTGCCGGGCAGGTTGGTACGTTCCAGCGTCAGGCGGTAGTCGTACTGGTTATACGTGCGGTTGGCGCCAATGCGGAAGTGCCAGTAGCTGTCACGACCCTCGTGACCGAAGTTGTGGTCATCGTCGGTTTTCAGGTAGCGGTGCTGCGCCGTATAAAACTCAAAGTCGAACGTACCACTGTGAAGGGTGTAGGAGAGTTCCAGCGAGCGCTTGGCAAAGTCACTGTCGAGGTAGGCGTTGGAATGACGCCAGCCCAGTACCCAGCTGGAGTCGTAATAAGCACGGCCATAGTATTCGGTGTAGGCACGGTCCTTGACTTCAAAATCGCCCTGCAGGGTGTAGCGAGTCACGCCCAGATCAAGGCCGACCCGGTCAGTCAGATAACGGGATACACCACCGGAGAAGTCCCATTCAGAATGTGCTGAATCATCCTTGTGCTTGACCTCGGAAGCCCAGGCATTGGCATAAATTCCCGTGTCATGGATGTAGGTCAGGCCGCCCTGTGCGCCGTATTCGCCACGAGTTTCACTGATACCGTCACGCAAGTATTCGGTCGCGATACCAATGTTGGCGGTCAAATCTGCCTCAACAGGCAGGGCGATGGCGGCAAGCAGTGCGGCGGAAGAAGAGAAACGAGCGAAAGACATGGAGACAGCGATTTCCTGAATTAAACCGGTTAAGGGGTACCAAGGGGCAGCAATCATACCCGGATTGCTGCTGCGTGTATCGGTTTCTGTAATTTTGCTCACCTGCGTCGGGCTCGGGCGCTAACAACATCAGAGTTTGAGCGGGTAAGACTCGTTCGCCAGGTTGGGATACCAGCGTTCCAGCGCCTGTTGGAACATTGCAGCGCGTTCTGGTTCCGTCGCTGGCGCCCAATGTGGAGCGCTTTGTACCGCAGACATCAAAAAGTCCAGCAAGGTCAGGTGACGTCGCAGGATTCTCAAATGGCGATGGGGCAATGTGGGATTGAAAAAGCTGTGGTAGCGAAACGCCTGACGAGGGTTTTTCTTCAGCCACAGCCAGGACCCCATCTCCAGCGTCAGTGGAACAAACAGACCGTCCGGGTTGTGGCTGACATAACCGTCGTACAGATAGTCCCAGACATCACCGCTGGTGGTGTAGCTGTGTGCCTGTGGCTCGAACAGGTACAGGTCATGGCTTGGATAGCTGTGCTCAAACAGTCGCGTCAGGCCATACGCAGGTGACAGACCGGGCCAGGGCTCCAGGCTGCGGGCATAGGGAAACCAGATGCGGTCGCGATAGCCAAAGCCAGAATGACAATCCAGTGAGATGCACACTGGCTGACTGTACAACCGCGACTCAATCGCCCGGGTCAGGAACTGATTCTCCATCTCCATGGGTGCCTGGTTTTTGCCACGATACCAAGGCAGAAAGCGTGTCAGTCGTTGGCCGCCGACCATAAAAGGGGGGCGGTGTTCGGTTTCTACCGGTGCATTGCGCATCAAATCGACGCCATTGGGATTGGCGCGACTGTTGTTCCACATACCGCCGGGGTTGACGATGGGGATCATCACCAGTCGAATGGCATCCAGTTGCTGCCGGGTGACCGGGTCCCATTCGAGTTTGTGCAACAGAGTACGCAGGAACGACAAAATGATCTGGGTGCCAATCCGTTCGACACCGTGGACGCCGCCAATCAGAGCCAGAGCAGGGGCGTCCGGGGACGTTGAACCCATTTCCAGCACATAAAACGGCACGTCGACGCCTTCGTGCTGAATATAACCGGGCACATCAACGCGCAGCTGATCACGGCCTTCAGCAATCAATCCTTCCAATTCCTGAAGTTCCGGCAGGGCGTTCTTGATGTGGTAAATTTGCTCGGTCATGGCAGTAATTCCTGATCTGTCCTTATATTCATACTAGAGCAAGCTGACCTTGAAATCCTTTTCACAAGCCGATTCCTATGATCTGCCGGGCCGTCGTGGCTGGGCATGGATCAAAACCCTGCTGCCCTATTTATTCGAGTACCGCTGGCGTGTCGTGGTAGCCGTTTGCTGTCTGATTGGTGCCAAGCTGGCCAGTGTGGGGATGCCATTTTTGCTCAAACATCAGGTGGATGCACTGGAAGCCACCCAGGGAGTGTCGGCAGATAACTGGTGGCAGTGGTTCCCTCTGGGGCTGTTGCTGGCCTACGGTCTGGCGCGTTTGATGAGCGTGCTGTTTGGCGAGCTTCGAGACCTGGTCTTTGGGCGAGTGTCCGAGCGTGCCATGCGACGCATGGCCTTGAGGGTGTTTGAGCACCTTCACCAGCTGAGTTTGTCGTTTCATCTCGATCGTCAGACGGGGGCACTGCAGCGTGATATCGAACGCGGCATTCAGGGCATCAGCTTCCTGCTGAGATTTTTTGTCTTCAACATTCTGCCCACTTTTCTGGAATTGGGACTGGTGGTGATTCTGTTGCTGATCAATTACCCACCGGTGTTTGCATTGATTACCGCCGTTGCTGTGGTGCTGTACGTGCTTTATTCCTTCCGGGTTACGGAATGGCGAACCCAATACGTGAGAGAAGCCAATCGAGCGGATTCCAACACTCATGCCCGTGCACTCGACAGTCTGTTGAACTACGAGACAGTGAAGTATTTTGGTGCCGAAAAGCGCGAAGCGGAAGCCTATGACTCAGCCCTCGCAACCTGGGAAACCGCTCGTCAGAAAAATCGCTGGACGCTGTTTGCACTGAATTCTGGCCAAAGTCTGATCATCAGTATTGCCATGCTGTCGATGTTGCTGTGTGCGGCTTATTACGTCCTCATCGGTGAGATGACGTTGGGTGATTTCACCTTGGTGAACGCCTTTATGTTTCAGCTGTTCTTGCCGTTGAATTTTCTCGGGTTCGTCTATCGGGAGCTGAAAGCATCCATGGCAAACATTGAGCGTATGTTTGATCTGCTGGATGTGGAGACGGCTGTGCCTGACGACGGCAGGAGTGAACTCAGGGCGACATCGGGTGAAGTGCGTTTTGAGCAGGTGGAGTTTGGTTACAGTGCTGATCGGAAAATTCTGAACAAGCTGGATTTGACACTGGCTGCCGGAAAGACCGTCGCCGTGGTTGGCGGCAGTGGTGCCGGGAAATCAACCCTGACCAAGTTGTTGTTCCGCTTGTACGACCCGCAGCTAGGCCAGGTGTCTATTGATGGGCAGAACATTCGGGACGTGCCCCAGGACGAACTTCGTCAGCAGTTGGGTATCGTTCCGCAAGATGCCGTGTTGTTCAATGACTCGCTGGCGAACAACCTTCGATATGCTCGCCCGGATGCCTCCGATGAGGAATTGATGGATGTGATCCGCATGGCCCAGATGGAGATGCTGGTTGCTGAACTCGACAAGGGGCTGGATACCCTGGTCGGTGAGCGCGGATTGAAGTTGTCAGGCGGTGAGAAACAGCGTGTGGCGATTGCTCGTATGTTGCTCAAGCAACCCCGGATTATGGTGTTCGACGAGGCGACGTCATCGCTGGACTCTGAAACCGAGCGCAACATCATGTCTGCCATCGCTGATGTGTCCCGTGGCCACACAACTCTGATTATTGCTCACCGGCTGTCAACGGTTGTGGCGGCGGACGAAATTGTGGTGATGGAACAGGGCCGTATTGTGGAACGTGGTCGGCACACCGAATTGCTGTCAAAACAGGGCAATTACTGGATGTTGTGGCAAGCCCAGCAGCGCGAGCAACACGATTCCGAACAAGGAGCTTGAGAGGCCAATGCATCATCTTCTGATTATTGATGCCATGAATCTGATCCGGCGCGTGTACGCCGTGGCAGAGAAAAGTCAGGCCAGTATGGAAGCAACCGAATCCCGTTGTCTGTCCATCATTACCCGCAATGCCAGTGAATCTGGCGCCACGCACCTGGTTGTGGTGTTCGAAGAGCAGGTTGCGACCTGGCGTCATGATTTGTGACCGGATTACAAAAAGGGCCGACCGCCTATGCCTGAAACGCTTGCGCAGGGCTTGCCGGTATTAAGAGATCATTTGATGAGGCAGGGAATTGCTTGCGTTGCTGTGGTGCCATGGGAAGCTGACGATGTCATCGCGAGCCTCGGCACACGGGCAGCCAGGGCTGGAGTGAAAGTCACGGTGATGTCGACGGACAAGGGCTTCTGTCAGCTGGTCAGTAAACATCTGTCTGTGTACAGCCATTTTGACCGTCGCTTGTATGACCTTGAAGGTGTGAAGGGCTATTACGGCTTGGCTCCGGAGTGTCTGACCGACTTCTGGGCGCTCACTGGAGACACCACCAATCATTTACCCGGTGTACCGGGGATTGGCCCCAAGACTGCGGGTCAGCTGCTCGATGAGTTTCGCAATCTCGACGGCATGCTGGTGCAACTGGAGAGTCTGCCCGAACGCTGGCGTAAATCGCTGGAATCCCATTGGAAGGATGCCTTGCTGACGCGTTTGCTGGCTACTTTGCGTACCGATGTGCCGCTTGGGGTGAATCTCCATGATCTGCGCTGGAATGGCAGTTGATCGTGATGTTTGGTTCATACATTGATTTAAAACAATTGTTTGAATAGACTCCGGTCACCAGTTTATTCAGCTCACCCGAGCAACAGGCAGGAGAAAGTCGTTATGTCGGTGGATATCAAGGTTCGCGGTTACCATCTGGATGTATATCGCCACGTAAATAACGCTCGTTATCTGGAGTTCCTGGAAGAAGGACGATGGGATTATTTCGATCAGAAAGATTTCCTTCGCCACTTTGCCGATACCAACCTGGCGTTCGTGGTAGTGAACATCAATATCAGCTATCTGCGCCCGGCGTTCGAGGGTGAAACACTTCGAATTCGGACGAAAATGTCCCGTGTGGGTACCAAGAGTGCACAAATGACTCAGGAAATCCGGGTGCTGGATGAGCAGGGAGAAAGCGCATCGAAAGTCTCTGAAGCGGTGATTACTTTCTGTTTACTTGATCAGGAAACACAGCAAGCCATAGCAATTTCTGGCAAAGTACGCGGCGTCCTAGAAGAGTTGATAGAGGAAGACGCATGAGCCTCGATGAGGTAATGGCTGAAATTGCAGAATTTTTACCCTGTGAAACCCCGGACGAATGGATTGCCGAGGCGCTGAAAAACCAGGAAGTGCTGCTGATTGATCACGCGAACTGTGAGAAAAAAGCAGCAACAACCGCGATGAATCTGCTCTACAAGCACATTGATCGCGAAGATCTGTTAAAGAAAATGAGCCAGTTGGCACGTGAAGAACTGCTGCATTTCGAGCAGGTTGTAAACATCATGAAAGAGCGGGACATCAGTTACCGCCACGTTTCATCCTCTCGTTACGCATCCGGGTTGCGTGAGATGGTGCGAAAGGGTGGAGTCGATGAACTGATCGACGTGTTGATCGTTGGGGCGTTCATTGAGGCACGCTCATGCGAGCGGTTCGCCAAGCTGGCACCGTTTCTGGATGAGAAGCTCGCTCGCTTTTATCGCTCGTTGCTCAAGTCCGAAGGTCGCCATTATCAGGATTACCTGACATTGGCTCAGCAATATGCCGATTCACCCATTGATGATCGGGTAGCTGAGTTCAGAGCTATGGAGCATAGCCTGATTGTGGAACCCGACCCTGAGTTCAGGTTCCACAGCGGCACGCCCGTAGCGGCCTAGCGGCTGTTAGTCACGACAGGCGCGAATAATCTTCTGACAGACGTCGGTGATGGTTTCGTACTCATCGGCGTCAATAACTTTGGCATCCAGATCCCGACGGGCCTGAGCCAGGCGAGCTTCTGCATCTTTCAGGTCGGTGAAACGACGGTTCGCTTCAAGAGCGCGTGTAACGGTGGCGGCGGTCATGATTTTTCCCTTGGTGTACAAATTTGGTTTCCGATTACGCAATTGCCAGCGAGCAGGATGTCATAGTGTTTTTGTAATGAACTCGGCTGGGTTGCTAACACCTGTTAGCTAGTTTGAACAGTCAATGCTTCCTTCTGCCATTCGAAATTCACTGACTGATGAATCGAGTTAACTGCAATACGACGACTCGTCCATTGATACGCCTCAGGTGCTGACTGGATTATGCCAAAGAATATGAACATTTGTGGTACTTCCGTATGGGACAAGTTCGAAAAATCCGACATTTCGGGCTATTTACGTACGGGAAAAGACGCGGGGCCTATCTTACACCTGTTACATGGTAATGGTTTCTCATCGGGATCGCTGTTTGCCATGGCAGAATTCATGCCCTCTGCGTGGATGCTGATGGCCAGTGACTTGCCGGGTCATGGGCTGACACCCGTTAGAAGTATGAAATGGCCAGATTGGAATCAGATGGCAGATACGTTGGCGCAAAATGTTGTATCGACTGCGCCTGAACCTGTGGTTGGAATCGGTCATTCCATGGGGGGAGTGATCACGCTGTTAATGGCGGCAAAGTACCCCCGGTTGTTTCGTCAGATTATTCTGCTGGATCCGGTTTTGTTTCCCTCTCATATCCTGGTCGGCCAGCGCGTTGTTCAGAAAACCGGTCTGTGGGGCAAGTTGCCGCTGGTTCAAAAAGCAAAAAGGCGTCAAAGCCAATGGGACAGTGTTGATCAGATGTACGCCAGTCTGAAGCAGAAATCGCTCTACAAGGAGTGGCATCCGATTGCCTTGAAAAGTTTCTGCGAAACCGGATCTGTTGATCATGATGGTGGGGTGAAATTGGCTTGTAACCCGAATTGGGAAGCCAACATTTTCGGTTCAGCACCGTCGGGTTTGTGGGGAGCGGTGCAATCCCTCAGGGTGCCGACGCATATTCTGGTTGCTGATCATGGTTTTGATTTCATCCCGGGTAGCATCAAGCGAGCCCGACGCATTAACCCTCATATTTCCAGCCAGCTATTTGGCGGCTCGCACTGTTTCCCGATGGAAAGACCAGAGAAAACAGCACAGGCCATTATGGCGGTTCTGAATGTCTGAAATCAGGCGTATTAAAAGCTTTGTCAAATGCCGATGCTTGGGATAAGGTTCAAAATCTCAATCTAATGACAGAGAGTACCGAGTAAGGCATATGAACATGGAGATTCAGGCGGCTCTTGACGTCGCTGATGAGACCGATTCATTTTTACAGATCACTGATGTGATATACGACAAAGAAGCAGATATCGGTTACGACGCGCTGAGTGAGGCGGAAAAAACGGTTTTCTGTATCGATGGTCTGTTGCGGGAGATGGAAAACGGCGGGTTTTCCCAATTTGTTCATCATGATATCGGAGCGCGTATCGATGATACGCTGCTTGCTCTCCGGAATATCAAGTCAAAAGATGTGTCTCCGTTGTTTGAGAAATTCCTTGCTTTGTTCGATGGCCAGCCAGTGCCTCGAGATGAGGATGACCGCATTGAGATGTTTGAGTCCATCGAGAATGAGCAAGCTGATGTGATTTCCTCACTGGATGATGATTACTACGATACCACGGAGAATCTGGTTGGCCTGACTCTTGGCTACGTCAGTCGGCATCTGAAAGACTTCCGCTAGTATCCTAACGTACAAATCGTTTACTTCGGGTGTTCTGAATTCCTGCATCGCCAATAGCCGTCCCGAAAAGGACGGCTATCCGGTTTGTTAAGAGCTGGCTTTTTGCTCTTTTTTACTTTTGTTTTTCTCTTTCTTTCCGGATTTGTTTTCCTTTTCTGAATTTATTTGGCCTTTGTCACTGGACATGTCGGCAATACTTTCCAGTCTGGCGATAATGCGGCCATTGACGGAATTGGTCGGGAATTCTCCCTTTTTGTCTGCCTCACCGGCGGGTTCATCCATGAGCAGTTCGATTGCCTGATCGACATGACTGACGGCGTGGATATGGAATTTGCCATCCGCCACAGCTTTGACAATGTTTTCATCCAGAATCAGATTGCGGCGGTTTGACTCGGGAATGATAACGCCCTGGTTGCCAGTTAATCCGCGAGCTTCACAGAGCCGGAAAAACCCCTCAATTTTCTCGTTCACCCCACCAATGGCCTGAACTTCACCATACTGGTTGACCGAACCGGTCATGGCGAAGCTTTGCTTGATGGGCTGGTGGATCAAAGCGGATATCAGGCACACCAGCTCGGCCAGTGAGGCGCTGTCGCCATCAATGTAACCGTAGGATTGTTCCATGGCGAGGTGAGCTGAAATGGCCAGAGGGAAACGCTGGGCGTAGCGATTGCCCAGGAAGCCGCCAAGAATCATCACCCCTTTCGAGTGAATGGCCTGGCCCAGAGATACTTCGCGTTCGATATCGACCACGCCTCGGCTACCCGGATAGACCGTTGCAGTGATCCGGGCTGGTGAGCCGAAGCTGGTGTCGCCCAGAGACATGACCGTAAGGCCATTGATTTTACCGATGGCGGTACCGTCTGTTTCCAGCAGGACGGTGCCTTCCACCATTTGCTCGAACAGCTTGTCGTATACTCGCCCTGTGCGCTCCTGTTTGGCACTCAGGGCGCGGTTGAGGTGGCTGACGTCGATCAGTTCATCGTTGGCGAGTCGGCGGATCAGATCGGCTTCTGCCAGGAGATCAAATTGCTCGCCAATGCGGGTGCTGAGTCGATTTTGTTGTTCAGCCAGGCGGGCGCTGTGGCGAACCATTCGGATCACTGCGGGCTGGGTCAGGTGAGCGTAAGATTGCTCCTCGATCCGACTTTTCAGCAACCGGGCATAGGCCTGGGTGGTGTCACTGTTCAGTGGCAAGTCGTTATCGAAATCGACCACGGCGCGGAACAGGCGCTTGAAATCCTCATCGTACTCTTGCAGCAAATAGTAAATCTGACGGGAGCCAATCAGCACCAGTTTGAGGTTCAGAGGAATGGTGGCCGGAATCAGGCTAGTGGTGTTCAGGATGCCGAGTTCCGAGTAGGGCGATTCCATCTTCAGTGTGTGCGACTGGATGGCGCGCTTCAGTGCATCCCACACCAGTGGTTCAGTCAGTACTTTCTCGACATCAAGTATCAGGTAGCCACCATTTGCCTTGTGCAGGGCGCCGGGGCCGACGCGTTGATAGTTGGTGACCAGTGCGCCTTGTTCGCTGCTGTATTCGATGCGGCCAAACAGGTTGCCGAAGCTCGGATGAGGTTCATACACCACCGGGGCACCGCTGTCTGCAGAATGGTGGGTGACGACGTTGGGCAGCAGTTGTTCTTCAAGTCGACTGCGTTTGACGTACTCTTCACGCAGTTCAAGCATGCGGTCATCAATCAGCTCTTCGAGAATCAGACGGGGCAGATGTTGTTGTAACTGCTCCAGGTGTTCGATCAGGCGCGGGTGATGTTCGAAATGCGCCTTCATCGGCTCGACCAGCGGTTCGACGGCGGTTTGAATCGTGCTCTGATTCAACTGACGTAGCTGGTTGCTGCTTTCCCTTTTCCATTGGGGTAACTCGGCCAGGTGTTCGGCCAGCAGTTTTTCCAGTTCGGCGATGGTTTCATGGAAGTGTTCGCGCTGTTCTTCTGGCAGCTGCGCAAATTCGCTCTCGTCCAGTGCCTTGCCTTCGCGCATGGGTGTGAAGCTGATGGTGCTGGAGTCGCGATAAACAGCAACCCCCTGTTTGTGCGCCTCTTTTTCCACCTGTTCAATCGCTTTGTCGTAGCGGCGGTTGAATTGGTAATCGATGGCCGACTTCTTCTGTTGGTACGAAGGGTGTTCCAGAACCGCTGGAAAGGTTGCCAGTAACTGATCAATCAGTTGCAGCAGTTGCTCGCGCAGTTCCCTGGATTCATCGGGCAGCAGTTCAATAGCCCCTGGCTCACGAGCATTGTCAAAATTGTTGACGTAGCACCAGACGCTGGGGGTCTGCTGGCGTTTGGCTTCGCTCTTGAGGTAGTCGCGAACATAGGATGAGCGGCCGGTGCCTGTGTCTCCCATGACAAAAATGTTGTAGCCCGGACGATTCATGGCAACACCAAACTGAATGGCGTTGACCGCTCTGTCCTGTCCTAATACGCCGTGAAAGCTGTCGAGATCCGCCGTGGTTTCGAAGCCAAGTGCCTTCGGGTCAATCGGTTGGGATAGCTCTGTGTGCGAGAGGCGGGTGGTCTTTGTGGCGTTGCTTTGGTCAACCATGTAGTCAGTTTCGTTCGTCGAGTGTGTGTGGTTCGCAACATTAGGATGTAGCGTTCAGCTTGGCAAGCCGAGCCGCATCAGGATTGAAATTTCCACGCTGGTCGGCATAATGCCGCGGTTTTGAATCGCGGATAGTGCGCATGTCTGTTCAGCCAGAAGACAGAAATACCATTGATATGTTTTCGGGACCTCGTCGCGGTCGTCCCAAAAGCAGTCCTTATGATCGACGCACCCAAAGCCGGTTCAACAAGCGCTTTCAGCGTCAGCGTGATAAGGAAAATGGACTTCAGCGCGTCGAAGTGAAGCTGGAGGCGGACATCATCGAGGCCATGGATGACAGCTGCGCTGCGCTCGGCCTTACGCGTAAGGATGTTATTTCAGAAGCGTTGCGTCAGTGGCTTCATATCTAGCGTGCGGGTTTCCTGTCAGCAACTGTTCCTGAATTTGTCAATGGCGTGGTTATTGCGCCTAAATAGCTGTTGGGTCATATGGATTCTCAGCGCTGCATGAGTTTTGTGGGATGCGCGGTGATCGAAATCTGACCAATAGGAGCCATTGGTTAATGGATTGTCATAAAAAAAATGTGGTTAATTAGACAGCTCTGGAATGCTCGTCTATATTTCGCCTTATCAATAACCGCAACAATATATAAGCGCTCGATTATCAGGATGTTACCGGATGCTGTGCAATGGCTTGGTTTAAAACACAGATACCTATCAAATGGCGCGTGATTGAGTGTATTCGTTTCGCGAAGCCCGCGGTCTGTCTAAAACAATTCGTATTCTTGTTGTGTTTGCCTCTGGTATTGTCATTCGGCCCTGTTGCTCCGGTCGGAGCGCATCACTTGTCTGAGCCACAGATTTCCGGCTCAGTCGTCCAGTCCAGTCAAAGTGACCAGCAGCGGTACTTGATGACCGTTTGTGACCATCTTCGCCGAACCTTGAGAGGCAAGACCCCGGTTGTTTTGTACATTGATGGCAAAGTTCATCTGGTCGGAGATGTTCATCCGCGTACGATAGATACCTGTGTCGGAGTGATTTTTTCGACCACGCCTGGCAAGGGGCTCAAGACATTACAGCTGCTTTCCTGAAGTAGTCTGCTGTCATGGGCAGTCACAGGATTTTCTTTTTATTTTAATCTGTTCTTCTAAGTGCTTGATTGTATTGCTGGTTTTATATAGTATGCGCGTCTTCTGACAAACGTCAGGTCGTTATGGTGGCCCTCGCTGGTTCCCTCGCAACGATAGGCTGTGAACCCCGCCAGGCCCGGAAGGGAGCA
>PBNY01000090.1 GCA_002723385.1 Oceanospirillaceae bacterium
AAGGTGCTCAAAAGAATGGCTTACGGATACCGGGACAACGACTACTTCTTTTTGAAAATCAAAGCGGCGTTTCCCGGTAAAGTGCGATGAACCATAAAAAAGCCCCGTCACAATGGACAGGGCTTTTTATTCATCACGCCGACAGATCAATCGACAGAATATTACAGACTCAGGATTTTCTCACCGCGGGCAATGCCAGAGACACCGGTACGAACTGTTTCAAGCACAGCGCCTTCGCCAATCGCCTGAATAAAGGCTTCCAGCTTATCCGTTGCACCGGTCAACTGGATGGTGTAGACACTGGCCGTCACGTCGACAATCTGACCACGGAAGATATCCGCCGTACGCTTGATTTCAGCACGCTGAGCACCTACTGCCTTCACCTTGATCAACATCAGCTCGCGCTCAATGTGCTCACCTTCTGACAGATCAACCAGCTTGACCACTTCGATCAGCTTGTTCAGCTGCTTGGTGATCTGTTCGATCTTGCGATCATCACCGGTCGTCGTCATCGTCAGACGAGACAAGGTTTCGTCTTCCGTGGGTGCTACCGTCAGCGTTTCAATGTTGTATCCACGCTGGGCAAACAGACCGACCACGCGAGACAACGCTCCCGGCTCATTTTCCAGCAAGATAGAAATAATGTGCTTTTCCATGATCAGGTACGCTCCGTCTTGCTCAACCACATATCGCGCATGGAACCCGTTGGTACCTGCATTGGATAAACGTGCTCTTCAGGGTCAACCGCCACATCCAGGAACACCAGGCGATTCTTGTACTTGTTCATTGCATCATCCAGAGCCTGCGGCAATTCATCACGGCTTTTGACCTGAATACCGACATGGCCATAAGACTCAGCCAGCTTGACGAAGTCTGGCAGGGATTCCATGTAGGAATGCGAATGACGACCTTCGTAGTTCATGTCCTGCCACTGACGCACCATGCCCAGTGAACCGTTGTTCAGACACAGAATCTTCACCGGAATGCCGTACTGCAAACAGGTCGACATTTCCTGAATGTTCATCTGGATGGAACCTTCACCCGTGACGCAAACCACTTCATGATCCGGGAAGTTCAGCTTGATGCCCATGGCTGCCGGGAAGCCAAAACCCATGGTTCCCAAACCACCAGAGTTAATCCAGCGATTCGGCTTGTCGAACTTGTAGTACTGAGCGGCAAACATCTGGTGTTGACCAACATCAGACGTCACGTACGCATCACCATTAGTCGCTTCCCAAAGCGCCTCGATCACTTCCTGAGGTTTCATCAGTCCGGAATCGTTTTTCTCGTAGCGCATGGCATGACGTTGGCGCCACTCGTTGATTTGCTGCCACCAGGATGCGATCGCATCAGAATCCGGCTCGCTGTCAGCTTCATCCAGCAACGCCATCATTTCGTCCAGTACGCTACCAACCGGCCCCACAATCGGAACGTCCGCCTGAATGGTTTTCGAGATGGACGACGGATCGATGTCAATATGAATGATCTTGGCATCCGGACAGAACTTGCTGGTCGCATTGGTCACGCGATCATCAAAACGGGCACCGACAGCAAATACAACATCGGCATTGTGCATGGCCATGTTGGCTTCATAGGTGCCATGCATCCCCAACATGCCCAGGAAACGATCACCGGTTGCCGGATAACAACCCAGTCCCATCAAGGTGTTGGTGCATGGAAAATCCAGACGATCAACCAGCGCACGTAACTTGTCTGAACTGCCATCAATGATCACACCACCACCAGCGTAGATAACCGGCTTGCGGGCGTTCAGCAGCAAGTCCACTGCTTTCTTGATCTGACCGGCATGTCCACGCTGAGGCGGGGTGTACGAACGCAGCTTGACCTTTTTCGGATAAACATACTCAAAGCGTTCGTTCGGCATGGTCATGTCTTTAGGGACATCAATCACAACCGGGCCTGGACGACCGGTGCTGGCAATATAGAACGCCTTGGCAACCAGCTCAGGAATGTCACGAGGATCACGAACACTGAAGCTGTGCTTAACAACCGGGCGTGAAACCCCCAGCATATCCGTTTCCTGGAAAGCATCATCACCGACCAGATGACTCATTACCTGACCCGAAATCACGACCATTGGAATCGAGTCAGTAAATGCAGTTGCAATACCCGTAATGGTATTGGTGGCTCCAGGGCCACTGGTGACCATGACAACACCCGGCTTACCGGTTGCACGTGCATAGCCATCCGCCATATGTGCTGCGGCCTGCTCGTGTCGAACCAGTACGTGTTTCACGGCACTTTGTTTATAGACAGCGTCGTACACATGGAGCAGCGACCCACCCGGGTAGCCATAGATGTATTCAACGCCTGATTCGTGTAAAGCACGAACCAACATTTCTCCGCCGGAAAGTAATTCCACCGTACTATCCTCTTACACAGGCTCTAAAAAGAGCATGACTGAAAAAACGGGAACGGTCGCCAACCACTGGCGAGTCCGTGAGGATGAAAAACTCGTAGTTTGTTCATCGAGGCCTTGAGTCTGGTCGTAGACATCAAGATCGGAGCTGGACCGGAGGATAACCGCACCAGACGCGTTTATTAGCCGCCAATTCGGGTGTGAAACGGGCATGGGCCAACAAAGCGCGCTAATTTTATCACCCCCCCAATGATTGTCCAGAAGCCAATGACTATCCTCAAGAAAGGTCTGTCTTATGAGCTTTGTCCTTGACATATTTCCATGCTGCCATAGTGTGCACAGCAATCAGGTTTTCTCTCGCTGGAGTCCTTCATGCCACGCCTTCCATTGACATCCATCCTGGCATTATCCGTTTTGATGTTTCTGAGCTACTCCGAGCAATCCATGGCTGGCAAGGTCTATCGCTGGGTTGATGCCAATGGACAGGTGCACTTTGGTTCCCAACCGCCACCAGAACAACGCACTCTGGCGGAGCAGTATCATGTGCAGGTTCAACAAGCTTCTCCCGGCAGCACGACCACTCCGCAGGCAAAAGGAAGCGGCGACGCAGCAACCGGGTCAGATGAAGAAGAGAAGATCGTGCTGAATTCGGGCGTATCCGACGAACAATCGAAGGAATACTGTCAAAATGCCAGACAGTTCCTGACAACCTTGCAGGGCAACAGCAGCACTCGCTTCAAACAGGAAGATGGTTCAATTCGACCCTTTACCGCTGAGGAAAGACAATCCAAGGAGCAACAGGCGCTGGAGATGATTGATCAATTTTGCAGTAAAAACAAATAGACTCAGCGCTCAATCCAGATCAGGCTGGCCATTCTGCCGGTCTGACCTTCCTTTCGGTAGGAATAGAACCAGCCGTTCTGCTCAACGGTACACCCAGCCATACCCGTCAGGCACTGCACACCCAACTGATGTAACTGATGTGTTGCTATAGCATTCAAATCGGCAAGATACTTGCCGTTGCCCAAAGCATGGAAGCAATGTTCCGGCGATCCATGAAACGCAGCTTTTACCTCTTCCCCAACCTCAAAAGCCTGGAAACCAATGGCCGGGCCAATAATAGCCAGCAGCGGTGATGATACCGAAAAACGATCAACAGCTGTCTGAATCACCCCCGCAGCCAGCCCCCTCCATCCCGCATGGACAGCGGCAACTTCGTCACCCTGGCGGTTCATCAATAAAATCGGCAAACAGTCTGCGGTCAGAACAGCGCACGCCATGCCTGGCTCTCTTGTGTACACAGAGTCACCAGTCGGCGTGACCAGACCACCAGATGCAACACCGCATGCGGTTCCATGAATTTGTTGCAGCCATTGAATGGCATTGCTTCCAGGCATTTGCTGAAGCAAGCACTCGCGGTTCCGCTGTACTGCCTTGATGTCATCACCGACATGCAGCGCCAGGTTTCCATGCCCAAATGGTGGCCTGGAAAATCCAGAGACTCGTGTGGTAACGCACACATTAACCTGCTCAGGAAGCCAGGCTCGCAATTGCTGATCAGGCCAAATCAGTTCCATGGGCATCCTCATCAAGGCATTCAAGCAACGAAATGAAATCCTCTGGTAATTCCACCTCCCACTCCATCCATTCCTGGGTTGCAGGATGAATCAACCCCAGTGCTTTGGCATGCAAGGCCTGACGCCCGAAACCTTGCAACATATCTCGTAGTTTCGGGCCGATGCCTTTCACCAGTCTGGTACGCGCTGCGTAGGTCGCATCACCCACCAGAGGATAACCAATGTGACTCAAATGCACCCGAATCTGATGAGTCCGGCCAGTTTCCAATTTGCAGCGGATATAGGTGTGTGAAGGAAATTTGTGCAGAACCCGGTAATGGGTGACTGCATCTTTACCGGTCGGACTCACAGCCATCCTGGTGCGCTGCGTACCGTGCCGACCGATCGGCTCGTCCACTTTGCCGCCGCCGGTCATGTGTCCCTGTACAACCGCTTCATACTCGCGTCCCATGCTGCGGTCTTGCAACTGCTCCACCAGGGAGGCCTGCGCCTGGAGGGTTTTCGCGACCACCATCAAACCGGTTGTATCCTTGTCCAGACGATGCACAATTCCGGCGCGAGGAATCTCTGCCAGATGTGGAGCATGGTGGATCAAACCGTTCAGCAAGGTACCGTCAGGATTCCCTGCTGCCGGATGAACAACCAGGTTGGCAGGCTTGTTAATGACCAGGATATGCTCATCTTCAAACACGATATCCAGAGGAATGGGCTGTGGTTGCCAATCCCCTTCCGCAACCAGCTCAGCATCCAGTATCAATGCTTCGCCACCAACCAGCTTGTCCCGACCTCGTTTCACGACCCCATCCACGGTTAACTGCCCGTCCTTGATCCACTGCTGTAATCGGGATCGTGAATAATCAGGGAATAACTGTGCGGCAACCTGATCCAGGCGTTTGTTGCCCATATCAAAAGGAACCTGGATAGACTCGATAATTCGGGAGCTCATGAAAAATAACTCGAACAAATGAAACGAAAACAGCAAGACTGGATCTGACGCCACTTAACACAAGCGAGTCAGGATTGGGGTGATTCGCGGACTGTGCTTTAATACCGCGCTTCGCGAAGTATATCCAGATTCAGGAAAACGCTCCATGACCTTTCGTTGGCTGATGATCCCACTGCTGCTGTCCCTCATTGCCTGTTCCAGCAATGACAAAAAACCGGAAGAGCAGACCGAGAAAGCGCTGTATGACAATGCACGAGATGCGCTGGAAGATCAAAGTTACATCGTGGCACTGGAGCGCTACAAAACGCTCGAATCGCTGCACCCATTCGGCGAATACGCAGAGCAGGCCCAGCTCGAAATGATGTTCCTGCACTATGAACAAAGTGATATGGAGTCGGTGCTGGCAAAGAGTGAACGTTTTGTTCGCATGTATCCACTGCACCCCAATGCCGACTATGCCTACTACTTGAGAGGTCTGGCCGCCTACGAAATGGGCTATGGCTCCTTTGTGGTGAAATATTGGCAAGATGGCAATGCCAACCGTGACGTCACCCCCCTCCACGACGCCTTTCAGTATTTTTCGGATCTGTTGATTCGCTATCCAGACAGTCCGTACACCGTTGATGCCCGCGCCCGAATGATTTTTATTCGTGAGCGACTGGCGACACAGCACGTTGAAGTTGCACGCTACTACATGAAACGCCATGCTTTTGTAGCAGCCGCCAATCGCTGTGAAACGGTCATTTCACAATACCCGCGAACCAAAGCCAATGGCGATGCTCTGGCTCTCATGGTCGAAGCCTACCAACATCTGAACATGCCTGAAGAGGCGGAGAAGTCCCTCGCACTTCTGGAAACCAACTATCCAGATCACCCCCAGCTCGGGTCAGGTACATTCGTTGCGACCGACTTGCCTCAGACGGACCGTCGTACCTGGCTTGAAATCGTGACACTGGGCTTCTTTAAATAACACCATTCCAGTGCCCAACGAAAAAAGCCGTCTGACCGAATAACTTCAACCAGTTATCAGTCAAACGGCTTTTGGGCTTTGTATTCCGTCAAACAATGATCAAATACCCGCTTTCCAGCCATTGGTAATCGGATAACGACGATCCCGACCAAAGCCACGCTGTGTCACCCGAACACCAATCGGAGCCTGACGACGCTTGTATTCATTCAAATCAACCAAACGCAGCACACGCATCACATCCGCATCATCAAAGCCTTTGGCTATGATTGCCTCGGCGCTCATGTCGTCCTCGATATAATGCTTCAGGATGGCATCCAGTACCGGATATGGAGGCAGGCTGTCTTCATCAATCTGATCTGGAGCCAGCTCCGCAGACGGTGGTCGAGTGATGACACGTTCCGGGATGATCTCGCCCTCGATTGAATTTCGATATTTCGCCAGCTCAAACACCAGTGTCTTGTAGACATCCTTCAGAGCACCGTAACCACCCGCCATGTCGCCATAAAGCGTGGCATATCCCACAGCCATTTCACTCTTGTTACCGGTCGTCAGAACCATGTAACCGTTCTTGTTCGACAGCGCCATCAACAAAACACCGCGACATCGAGACTGCAGGTTTTCTTCGGTGGTATCTCGCGGCAATCCCTGAAAGTTATCAGCCAGGGCAGACATGAACGCATCGTACATGGGAGAAATCGACAAATTGTGGTAGCGCACTCCCATACGCCGTGCTTGTGCCGAAGCATCTTCCTTGCTCATGTCGGAAGTGTACTGAAAGGGCATCATCACAGCTTCAACCCTGTCAGCACCCAGAGCATCGACAGCAATGGCCAATGTCAGTGCCGAGTCAATCCCCCCCGACAAGCCCAGAACAACACCTTTAAAGCGATTTTTATTCACGTAATCCTTGACGCCCAACACCAATGCACCATAAAGGCTGGCCAAATCATCCTGATGAGCAGAAACCGAATCGCTGATAGCGCTAATCTGGCCATCACTATCGAGCGTCAAATCACCACAGGACTCCTGGTATTCCGGGAGTTGCAGACAAACCTTGCCTTCTTTGTTAACGGCAAAAGAAGCGCCATCAAACACCAGCTCGTCCTGTCCCCCGATCTGGTTAACATAGATCACAGGTACCCCTAGCCGTTTAGCGTGCTCGGAGAGTTTTTCATAACGCTCGGCTTGCTTGCCCAAATGAAACGGGGAGGCATTGAGGTTAAGAATCGCTTCTGCGCCAGCTGCAACACTTTGTTCGGCTGGCCCCTGATGCCAGATATCTTCACAAATAGTCAGGCCAATACGATGCCCTTTTAGCTCAACCACCACAGAGTCTTTGCCCTTGGTGAAGTAACGGCGTTCATCAAATACCTGATAATTAGGCAAGCACTGCTTGGCATACCGGCCCAAACAACGTTTTTGAAACCAAATGGCCGCACAATTGGTGAGTCCTCTCTCTTCCTGCCACGGAAAACCGATCGCTACCGCTATATCGTCTGAAACCTCCGCAACACGCACAAGCGCTTCTTCGACACGGGGTTGCAAACTCGGACGCAACAACAAATCCTCAGGGGGATATCCGGTCAACGCCAGCTCAGAAAAGACAATCAGATCAACGCCCCGATCTTTGGCTTTGTTGACCTCATTAATAATGCGGTCACAATTACCGGCAATGTCGCCAACCAGGAAATTGCACTGGGCCATGGCGATGTGAAGTGACTCTGTCATGCTGTCGGGTTACCTTCTTGAGCTTTTTGCCGGTATTGTCAGCAAATTGTTAACGTCAGGCAAATATTACTGCTTCCATCGGATACCGGAGTCCCGATGTTCCAAATTCCCCTGTCAGACCAGCTTCATCCTCGCCGCCTGCTAATCGCCTACTCTTACTATTCTGTTTTTTTGTCGCTGGCTGCTTTTGGCCTGGTCGTACTGGATGAGCGGATGCATTTTTTCAAATCCGGCGATTCCCTGTTTCTGGGGATTGTCTGCGCAGGCTATGTCGTTTCAGGATTAGCCTTTGCCGGCATGACTCGCCTGGTTGCCGACCAACACAAGGTCATTAGCTACTTTTTCATAGAAATTGTGCTGCTGATCATTCTGATGACCAGCGCAGGCGGGTTGCAAAACAGTATCGCAACCCTGCTACTCATACCGGTTTTTATTGCCAATCTGCTCGCTACCGGCGTTTTGGGGTATGCAGTCGCCGCCTGGACCGCTCTGGGGATTTTGGCAACCCAACACATTCTCCAAAGCAATGATCAAGCGCACCACATGATCAATTCGGGCACTTATGGCTTCCTGTGCTTCATTCTTGCTTTTCTGACCCAGAGTATTTCCAAACGCCTCGATAGCGCTCTGGAAATTGCCAATGCCAACGAACGTCTGGCCCGAAGAACGCGAAAACTCAGCCTGCATGCACTGAAAGAACTCCCCAGCGGAGTACTCGCCTGTGACATCAACAATATGGTGATTTTTTCCAACCAGATTGCAGAGCAGCGTCTGGGTCTGACAGGTGGTAACCCACTTCCTGCCTACATGAGCGACCTGTTTGAGCAGCGGGAAGGGAAAAAACAGATCGACCTTGATGGACACCAGTATTCAATTCGCAAAGTTACTCTGATCGATTCGGAGCCTGGCGACTACCTGCTTTATATAGTTGATCAATCAAAAATCGCTGCAGAAGCCCAACAGCTCAAGCTGGCTTCGCTGGGAAGACTGACAGCCAGCATTGCTCATGAAATTCGCAATCCATTAAGTGCCCTGAGGCAGGCTTCACAACTCTTGGCTGAAACGGAATATCTCGAAGCGCCAGAAAAGCATTTGACCGAAATCCTTGAACAGCACTGCATGCGCATCAACCGAACCGTAGAGGACATTTTACAGCTTTCGCGGAAACGCCAGCCGATTATCGAAACACTTCGTCTCCAACCCTGGCTGTCTCATTTTGCGACCCAGTTTCGAGAGCAAAACAAGGATCATACATTTCAAATTCAAACGGACTGCCCGGAATCCGTTCTAGCCTGCATCGACCCTGATCACCTGCAGCAGATTCTCCACAACTTGTGTGGTAACGGTCTCCGGTACGCGCTCAGTGAAAGTGGCGAGAACGCCCAGATATCCTTGACCGCAGGACGCTACGACCACCAAAGGGTGTTTCTGGATATACTCGACAATGGAACCGGGATCGATGATGAAAAACAAAGGCACTTATTTGAACCTTTTTTCACAACCGAACACAATGGCACAGGCTTGGGTCTTTACCTTTCCAGAGAACTTTGTGAAGCCAACGGTGCCAGCATTAGCACTCGGCAGGTATCATCCGGGACTTGCTTTCGAATTTTATTGACGATGGATGCCTCCTAATCATGCAGTACTCAGCGCTCATCATTGACGACGAACCCGATATTCGCCAACTCCTTTCCATCTCACTGGAGCGAATGAACCTCAAATGCTTTCAGGCAGCGGACGTCAGTGAAGCCCTTGCCCTGCTGGAAGAACGCCGTTATCACTTCTGCATCACAGATATGAAACTCCCGGATGGCAACGGCATGGACATCATTCAACTGTGTCATTCACGCTATTCCGACATGCCTGTTGCCATGATTACCGCCCACGGCAACATGGAAATGGCTGTTGAAGCGCTCAAAGCCGGTGCTTTTGATTTCGTCGCCAAGCCACTGGACCTCGGACGGTTAAGGGAACTGGCTTCCGCGGCGCTCAAGCTCACTCGCGTGCCACTGCATGTCGATGCACTGCCTTCCAGTGACAGCCTTCTGGGCAGCTCTGCAGCCATGCAGGCCTTAAAGGAGAAAATTCAGAAAGTGGCCCGCACCCAGGCACCCGTATTCATTTTTGGCGAGTCCGGTACCGGGAAAGAACTTGTCGCACGTTTGATACATCACCAAAGCTCACGCTCTGGCCAGGCATTTATCCCGGTTAATTGTGGGGCCATTCCGAAAGACCTGATGGAAAGCGAGTTTTTTGGACACAAAAAAGGCAGTTTTACCGGCGCTAATTCAGACAAGGAAGGCTTCTTCCAGGCGGCTCAGGGCGGCACCTTGTTTCTGGACGAAGTCGCAGAACTGCCTTTGGACATGCAGGCCAAGTTATTGCGAGTGATTCAGGAAAAAGCTGTCCGCAGCGTCGGCAGTGAACACGAAACTCCCACGGACGTTCGAGTACTCAGTGCCAGTCATCGTGACCTCAACAAAATGGTTGATGAAGGCACGTTCAGACAGGATTTATTCTTCCGACTTAATGTCATTCAAATCAGCGTCCCCCATCTTCGCGAGCGACAAGAAGATATTCCCATGCTGGCTAACCACTTTATTCGTAAATACAGCAACGAATGGGGCATGCCTGAAGCCGAACTCAATGAAGCAGCTAAGGAAAGGCTTTGCCAATACGCTTTTCCCGGGAATGTCCGAGAGCTTGAAAATATTCTGCAACGGGCAGTCACGATGTCCGAAGGCGAAATCATCACTGCCGAAGACCTCCAGTTACCGGAACAAACCGCAAATCAAGCGGATGAAATCGAGTTCGCAGCCCCTGACAGCCGCATAGAGACAAACAACCTCGAAGCTTATCTTGAAAACATCGAGCGAACCGCGATCACCCAGGCACTCGAAGCGACACGCTGGAACAAAACAGCAGCAGCCGAAAAGCTAGGTATTAGCTTCCGGGCGCTCCGATATCGCTGCAAAAAACTCAATATTGACTAAATATACGAAAATAGTCTGAGGCGCGAACCGCGAAAAACTTGCACCATTTGAAGGGCATATCCAAACAACATCAAGGAGGATGATATGCCCACCCCAAAATTCAATACTGCAGTCAAGTGTTTGCAACAAGGGCTAACACTGGTCGAGCTGATGGTTACACTTGCCATTGCTGGAATCCTGTTCACCGTAGGAACACCTGCAGTGTCTTCCATGATGCACCGGTATCAGGCTGCTTCAGAAATTCAAGCGATACAGATGGCAATTCAGCTCACTCGCACTCACGCCATTCTGCATGGGAAAACCACCCTCTGCCCACTTGTCAATAACGTCTGTCAAAGAAAGTGGAACCTTGAACTAACCGCCTTCTATGATCCAAATGGAAACAAGAAGCTGGACAATAACGAAACAATCATAACGACTGTTAAAGCAGCTGATCCCCTGTCAGTGCTACGTTTGTATCCAAAGCGTGCATTCCAGTTCAACTCCATGGGTTTTGCAGGATTCAACAATGGCTCCTTCAGCTACTGTCGTTTGGTAGGTGAAAGGAATCAGATTGGCGCCAGCTTCATCATATCCAGAGTTGGCAGGATCAGAGGCGGGATCGATTCAGACAAAGACGGCTTACCAGAAACTGCCAACGGGAAGAATACGGAGTGTCCAACCCGCTAGTTCTTCAATTAAAACCGTTAATCATTGAGCTCTGGCATCAACCTCCCAGGTAGTTAATATAGGAGCGACGTAGAATTCATGAGAGCTAGATGATGATCCGTGCAAACCGGCTTTATCGAAACGAAAAACTGCAACAAAAAGGCTCAGCAATGATCCTTAGCCTTGCAATACTAGCCTTGTTAACTGTAGGTGCTGCTTTCAGCATGCAGCGTTCCACACTTCAGGTCAGGATGATCAACAATATGCAGTATAAGCAACAAGTAAGTAATGCTACCTATACCTATGTAGAGTGGATGTTAGCCCACCTTAACGAGCCGAATACCGACACCGGGGTTCTAAGTGACTTAATCAAGTCACATAAAAATGCATCCGATTCTGACTCAGCCATCCCATCGATAAGCCTATATTCAAAATATAACTGGCAGACCCCCGTACTCCCAAATATGAAAGCGGTTGTACAAGTTACCGATACAATCACGATAGAAGCATTGCCAAGTGATGCACCTAACTCACGTAAGTTTAATGAAGGAAATAGTCAGGGGGCAGAAGCACCCTATTTCTTTAAAGCAGTATTTTTGGGTAGCGATGACAGTGGAAATATTACTAGCACAATGGAGCAAGGTTTCATCAGAAAAGGCCCTGCCCCAGAATGAGGATGAATTCATGAAAAGAATACTTTACGTGACATTTATGTGCTCCATATTGATCAATTCTTCGGCTGCATTATCAGAACCAGATAACCTTCGAAGAGTCGCTGAATACCATATTTCCGCCACTGACTTGGTCACTTTTTCCAGATCAGGTGCCACTTTGAGAATTTGCTCTGAGTGCGAACCCAAATTTTTCACCTTTGCTTCCGATTTCCAGATGTTTGAAATGGAAGAAACGATCGATGTAAAGCGTGCTACAGAGTTATTCGTCCGAAAAACCTATGAGCAAATATATGTCGCAATAGATAGAAAAAATGACACTGCTCGTTACTTCCGCTTCGGCGGTCACAGTGATGACCGATAAGGAGAAGTTCGAATGAAATTATATTGGTTAACACTGATTGCGCTGGGTTTATTTTCAAACCTTCCGGTCTATGCAGATGACACTGAAATTTATGTGAGCAGAAAACCACAGGCTGCTCCCAATGTTATTTTTGTCATGGATACCTCAGGCAGTATGGGGAGTAAGGCCTATGACGAAAATGGCAACTACGAAGGAACCCGTCTGGAAGTTGTACAGGAAGTGGCCGTTGACGTAATCAACAATACTACCGGTATTAATATTGCCATCATGCGCTTCGACAGAAAAAAATCCTATGGCGGATGGCTAAGTAGCCCGATGCTTCCGATTGATCAGGAAGGGGTAAGAAGCATGGTGCACGATGTCCTGTATTCTTACACAGCTGCAGGGGCAACCCCCATCACCGAAACCCTTGCAGAAGCAGCCGCTTACCTGCGTGGTGATCCCCTCATATATAGCACTGCGATCAACACAGAGAATACCGACCTCTGTATGACCTGGGAAGAACAGCTCGTTCCTGTCGACAAATCAAAGAAATCTTCGAGTACTGCTTCCGGTTTATCCCGATCCATCGGTTCGGGTACAGATACCGCTACGATCAAAGTTACCCCTATCGATACCAGCGTCTGGTGGTTTGATCTCGCACGAGATGATCCTTGGCTGCTCAAAAACAAGCTATTGGATACCAAGACCATGACATGGAAAAAATGGAATAAGCTCGAGAAATGGGTAAGAAATACCCTCAAGAAGACACACAAAATCAAGAAGAAAGACTACGGCGAGGGAAGTCCCGAATGGTGGATGGTCACTGATGGCTGGTTTTACGATGAATTCAGAAACCCGGATACCGGGGTTTTTACCTTATGGGATGATCTGCCTGGCTGGGTACAGCGTGATATGACCAAAAACTACGGTATTAGCGAAGCTACATATCGTGCTAATACTGAAAAGGCTACAGATCCAGATCCAGATCCAGACCCGGAACCTGAATATGAGCTCAAACTGGTCTGTGTAGAGAATCTGAACCTTGACGATGCCCATGACGGCAAAGGTAACTGGATCTCGCCGATTACAGATGAATGTCAATCGAACCACATTGTACTTTTTTCTGATGGCTCCCCGACCTCAGACAGCGGTGTGAATACCTTGGCTAAAAATCTGCTGAAAAAGCTTCCATCAAAGGACTTCCCATCCTACAAATACTTTTCGCAAAGTTGCAGCGGTAACGGCGGATGTGCTGAAGAGCTCGCATACGCGTATCACAATCTGGATAACGCTGATCATCTTGATGGAACCCAGGCCATCACGATCCACACGATTGGCGGCTTTATTGGTGGCAGAACACAAGATCGCATGAACGATATCGCTCATTTTGGTGGTGGTATTGCTCAGGAAGGCTCTAATAGTGCTGAGCTGAGAAGCGCTCTGAAAAAAGTGTTTGATTCCATTTCATCTACTTCTGGAAGCTTCAGTGCACCGGCTCTAACCGTAAACGCATACAACAGTCTTGAACACTCAGATCAGTTGTACTATTCACTATTCAAACCAGAAGTAGACGCAGCCTGGGGGGGCAACCTTAAGCGATATAAGCTCGGAAGCGATGGGAAAGTACTTGACTCTAGTGGACTCCCAGCAATTGATCCTAGCAGCGGTTATTTTTCACAGAATTCAACGAGCTTATGGACACTACAGGAAGACGCACCTGATGGAGACAAGGTAACTTTAGGTGGAGCCGCAAGACGACTGGAAAACCCAGCTTCCAGAAATGTCGTTACTTATCTGGGAGGATCCAAAAACCTTTTGGACTCCGTGAATAAAATTACTCCGAGCAATAGTGCACTGGACAACAAAGATCTATTCAATAGTGAAGCTAATGATGAAAATTTCAAAAAAATGCTTCAATGGGCACAGGGATATGACTCAGCATCATCAGATTCTTCCGATGGTAGAAGGTCTATGGAAGACCCCCTCCATAGTCGTCCAGTATTAGTGAATTACGGCACTCGCAATGTTTCAGGAGAAAGTGTTGCTGATAGCACTGTATTTGTTGGTACCAATTCAGGCTATTTACACGCATTTGATACCAATGAAAAAAACCCGGCTGAGGAGTTTGCCTTTATTCCTAAAGAATTATTGCCAAATATAACCGCCTACTATGAACGAAATTCAGAAAAATTATATGGTCTTGATGGGCAACTAACGGTGTATCACAAAGATACAAATAACAACCGAATAGTCGACTCAGGAGAAAAGGCATATTTGTATGTAGGTATGCGACGAGGGGGGCGATCATACTATGCGCTTGATATAAGTAAGCGTGGTGCTCCCAAATATATGTGGCAGATCAACGGCGGTGAAGGCGATTTCATAGAACTCGGCCAAACATGGTCGAAAATGGTACTAGCAACCGTTGTATGGAAAGGCAAGGCAAAGAAAGTTATTTTGTTTGGTGGAGGTTACGATACTGCAGAAGATAGTAATACTTCGCGCAAAGAACACTCTATGGGAAATGCGATCTTCATGGTTGATCCAGAAACAGGAAAACTCCTATGGAAAGCATCAAATGATTCAGGAAACCTGAGACTCGCTGATATGACTAGTGGAATTGTAGGTGACATAGTGCCTGTTGATGATGACGGAGATGGAGACACAGACATACTGTATGCCGCAGACTTGGGCGGACGAATCTGGCGTATCGATTTTATAGAAGAAAACTCTGGTTCTGTTGGGTCATTTGCCAAGGGCGGATTAATTGCTGACTTAGGCAGTGATGATACAACAGTAAATCATGTTCGTTTTTACAACACTCCCGATGTGATATATAGCACAAATGGTTATTTCAAAAACCAGGCAACAGGGAAATTAGAGAAAAAAGGCCGTTACCAAATTGCAATTGGCTCCGGGTATCGAGCTCATCCGTTGAACAACGACACTGTCGATAATATTTTTATTGTTAATGATTTTGACGTTACCGGAGCACCTAAAAATTACACTCAGTTGTCGAAAAAAGATCTTGCTAACTACTCGAGTTATGACTCGGCCAATAGCAAGCAAGTAGCCAATGGTTTGTACTACAAGCTTCCTTTAGAAGGTGAGAAAATCCTCTCGAACTCTCTCACACTAAACAACGTTACATACATGGTGTCCTATCGCCCATCTAACGGTGAGAGCCGATCAGGCTGTGATCCCGATATCGGCTATGCCAAGGCCTATACTATCAAGCCTAGGTACTACGAAGAGTACGTAGATAACAGTGGGAATAAAAAGACAAGACTCTTGGCACCTGCAACATCAGACACTGACTTGAAGTCACCTGGTATTCCACCAGCACCTATATTTGTCCGCCCTCCCACTCCGAAAACCAAGGAGGAGGTAGAAAATCATGTGACTGCCGGCATTATGGTTCGTACAGAAGTACTGGACGTAGAGGAGAGTGGCAAACTGGTTGAGAGAAGCTATTGGAGAGAATATTGATGCTTCAACCAAAGTCCAAGACAGCTTTTACGGCTTCTTCAGTGAAGTCACGATTAAATCGTGGATTTACCCTGATAGAGTTGATGATTGTAATAGCTATAGTTGGAATAATATTTGCCATGACATTTCCGGCTGTATCCAGGATGATCGTGAATCATCATGCTGACAGTCTAGTGTCAGAACTGGAGCTAGATATCCAGTTTGCACGGAACTTGGCCATTACAAACACAAATCCAATTTTCGTACTGCCCCTGGGTGGAGACTGGAATAATGGATGGCTCATCCGTGATAACTTTACGAACGCACTCCAAAGACAAAGAGGAAGCATAGATAGGCCCATTGCAGAATGGGGAGGGATAGTTTCTAGCTATACAACTGGGGCACCCTTAATTTTTAATGCTTTAGGACGGTCGGATACACCTGGGCAATTTGTGATAAACGTACCCGGCAGTGCTTGCAATAGGCAAGCACGTATCCAGATACAGTCTTTAGGACAAATTGTTATACGAAGAGTCAGTAACTGCTAATGAAAAACAGAAGAATACCATTGAGCCATAGTAGTGCGTTTACACTGGTAGAAGTGATGGTTACTTTGGCCGTTACGACCATTGGGTTGGTAGGATTGAGTGCGATGATGATTGAGGCTGGACGAACCGTTCAAGACTCAGGCAATCGCTCTCAAGCTATATGGATAGTCGAAGATCTTACCAACAGAATAATAGCAAATAGAGAAGAAGTGCAACTCTACGACACGGGTGGCGTACCTGTAGACTGCAACGCTGTACCTCAAACATCATGCGCTGATTTTTTTAATGGTGTGGCCAAAGTTACTGCAGACGCTTGCACCTCAAATCAACTGGCTGCCTATGACCTTTGGGATGTAGCGTGTAGTAGAGATATCGTCATATCTAACTCTGACTTAGTTCGTAGTGACTCTAGCAGTACTATATCTGCTCCCCAACTCATTGTTTCCGTCCAGGCAGGTGCTATAGAAGGGCAAGACCTTGTAACAATTGATTTAAGCTGGGATTCTCGGATTGGTGGAACTGATGTCGGTGGAAACCGCATATATATATCAGATACAAAACTTACAGACCGGACAATAATGTCACGTAGAGAAAATATCAGATCGGATTTCACTCCATGATTTCACTTCGTAAACAACAAGGTGTCAACTTGGTTGAGTTGATGGTCGTTGGATTTCTAATGGTTTTGATCGGATACTTTATGATTCAAATCATGCACAGTTCCAACGAATCATCCTCTAGATCAGATGGTATAGCTCAAGCGCATGAGACTGCCAGATTAGCGCTGGCTTGGCTTCACCAAGATTTAAAAAGGGCTGGTTTTTCCGCAGATTTACAAGAACCTCGAACGCAGCCTTTTGCCGAAATATGTACAGGAGCGAACAATGTCCCTCCGAATCTGAATGGGAATTGTACATTTGAATCGACCCTTGCATCTGATAATGACAGGTTAGCCATACTAAGGACATTTTCCACTGATAGTGATGATCCGAAAGACTCAATGGACTGCACTGGTGCGGATTTAACGGGAACTATAGGCTTGATTCCCGAAGAAAGCATACTGGCAGACGTCTACTGGGTTGATCGTGATAGGGATTCCACATCAGGAACAAGTGACGGAGATGATTTCGACGACGTACTCCGATGTGCAACGTACAATCATGCTACGGGAGTGGCATTAAACTCAGCGACATTAGCGTCAGGTGTAGAGGGCTTGCAAGCAATTTATGCTGAGAGCGACGCAGGATTTGGAACTGCTTCAGCTTATGTATCAGCTGATAGGGTTGATATGAATAATGTATACGCTATCAGAGTATCAATCCTATCTAGATCTTTTTCAGATTTCGCATTAGATCAAGTTGCAAGAAGTTATATTCTCTTGGATGCTAGCCCATACACATTTACAGATAGGGTCCCAAGACAAATACTTACAACGACAACAGCCCTTAAAAATTACTCGGAACAACAATGAAAAACAAAGGTTTCACACTAATTGAGCTAATGGCAACAGTAGCTATTGTTGGGATATTGGCAGCAGTAGCACTACCACAATACCAAAGCTACATTATGAGAGGGTTCCGGGGTGACACTATTCGTATCATGCAGCAAATTATGACAGCACAAGAGCGCTTCTATACGGACAACATTACCTATACTCTTGCTTTGGGTGACTTAGGGCTGCGTGTTAACAGCAGTGGAAAGCACATTACAGACGAAGATCGCTATTCAATCAGTGCTCGACTATGTACCGGCTTCAGTATTGCTCAATGTGTTGAAATAGTTGCTACAGCCCAAGGTATTCAAGAAGAAGACGGTACATTGGTTGTAAATACCCATGGCAGACAAGATCGGATCCTGCCTGATAGTACCAGAGAACGCTGGAATTAATTCAGCATTCCGTTTACTTATATAATCTCAACCATCTTCAGTTCTTTAGGCAGGGAGAAGACAACGTTTTCTTCCGTGCCTGACATCTCTTCCGGAGCCAGTCCTCCCAAGCTTTCCAGATGCTGGATTACTTCGCGAACCAGTACTTCAGGTGCAGAGGCCCCAGCTGTAATTCCAACGCTTGAGACCCCTTCCAGCCACTCCGGTTGAATCTCTTTTGCGTCATCAATCAAATACGCCCTGGCTCCCATTCGTTCGCCCAGTTCACGCAGGCGGTTTGAATTGGAGCTGTTTGGAGATCCGACAACCAGTAGCAGCTCACACTGAGATGCCAAATTCTTGACCGCATCCTGACGATTTTGAGTGGCATAACATATATCGTCTTTTCGAGGCCCCTGAATCAAAGGAAACTTCTCACGCAAGGCTTCAATCACTCTGGCGGTGTCATCCATAGACAGAGTTGTCTGGGTAACATAAGACAGCCGCGAGGCATCTCTCACTCTGAGGTTGGCGACATCCTGTTCGTTTTCGACCAGGTAAATATCGCCACCGGTCGAGTGGTTGTACTGCCCCATCGTACCTTCAACTTCCGGGTGCCCTTTATGACCAATCAGAATGCACTCGCTGCCATCAGCACTGTAACGAGCCACTTCCAGGTGAACCTTGGTAACCAACGGACAGGTTGCATCGAACACCTTCAGTCCGCGATTTTCAGCTTCATGACGCACTGCCTGGGATACTCCATGCGCAGAGAAAATCACAATGCTGTCATCAGGAACTTCGTGCAACTCATCAACAAAGATAGCGCCGCGCTCACGAAGTCCATTCACAACAAACTTGTTGTGAACCACTTCGTGACGCACATAAATCGGCGGTTCAAACAAATCCAGAGCGCGATTGACAATATCAATGGCACGATCAACACCGGCACAAAAACCGCGTGGATTAGCCAGCTTGATTTGCATCTTGAACCTCCAGAATCTGAACCTCAAAAATCAGAGACTTGCCAGCAAGTGGATGATTGAAATCCACTTCTACCTTGTCACCATCAACGCTGGCAATTACGCCCGGTAACTCAGCATTCTGGGCATCAGCAAATGAAACCACCAGACCGGGAGCAATCGGCATATCGGCGGCAAAGTCAGAACGCTTCATAACCTGAATATTCTGGGGATTTGGTTGACCAAAAGCATCCTGTGGCGGGATATCAAACACCTTGTGATCTCCCGTTACCAAACCAATCAACTGTGATTCAAACCCGGGGAGCAGGTTGCCGTCACCCATAACAAAAGTTGCTGGCTCTCTGTCAAAGGTAGAATCGATCACCTGCTCAGCATCGAGTTTCAATGCAAAATGCAGGGTTACCTTGCTTTCTTTCGTGATGGTTGCTACGGACATAAGTCTCTCTCAGTCATTGCGCTTTAACGCGCTTCTTGCTTTGAATCCTGGTCGGACGCAGTCCCTTCCCGGGAAAAGCTGTCTCGGATTGCATCGATACCCAGCATGACAGCACCAACGGTAATGGCAGAGTCTGCAATATTGAATGCCGGGAAGTAAGCATCTCCCCAATGCACAGCGATAAAGTCGATCACATGGCCAAAAGCAATACGATCAAACAAATTACCCAAAGCACCACCCAGTACCAGAGACAATGCGATTCCCAACCACAGCTGGTTGGATTCCAGCTTTCTGAGCCAGGCAATCAGCATGATGCTTACCAGTGTGGAAATTCCCGTAAAAAACCAGCGCTGCCAGCCTGACTCGCTAGCCAGGAAGCTGAAGGCCGCTCCCTTGTTGTATAACAAGGTAAAGTCCAGCACGGGCAAGATGGCTATTCCCTGTCCGTAATTAAGCATCGCCTCTGCTATCTGTTTGGTCACCATATCGGCTGCAAACACACCTACAACAATCAGGAACCAGGTCAGGTTTCTACGAGAAGCTTGATTCATTAGGCGTACAGGCGAGATTCGCCATCTCCTTCAACGTTTTCAATACAACGACCACACAGAGTTGGATGCGTTTCATCCTGACCAACATCTTCACGATGATGCCAACAACGCTCACACTTCTTGTAGCCCGAAGCAGTTACGGCCACACGCAGATCACCAAGTTCCGTTACTTCGCCTTGATCACCCGAAAACGCTTCAACGGTGGCTGCGGACGTCATCAATACAAAACGCAGCTCTTCACCTAACAAGTCGAGTTTTTCTTTCAACTCAACACCCGCGTACAGAGCCACCTCAGCATCCAGGTTCGCACCGATCAGCTTCTCTGAGCGGGCCTTTTCCAGCTCGCCATTGACGCATTCCTTGACGGCCAAAATTGTTTGCCAATAGTCATTGGAGAACTGGTTTGCCGGAAGCTCAGGGAAATCCTGATACCACTCCGCCAGGAACACCGATTCTTCACGCTTCCCTGGCAGACAATCCCAGATTTCTTCAGCAGTGAACGACAGGATGGGGGCAATCCAGCGGCTCATGGCCTCCAGTACGTGGAACAGAGCCGTCTGGGCGCTACGACGCGGCAAGCCATTGGCTTTGCAGGTGTACTGACGGTCTTTGATCACATCCAGATAGAAACCACCCAGCTCACTGACACAGAAGTTCATCAGCGTCTTGGTCAGACCCTTGAAATCGTAATCCAGATAGAAGGCAACCACCTGCTCTTGCAGCGTGCGGGTGTAGTCGACCATCCAGGCATCCAGGGGCAGCAGCTGATCACCTGCCACCAGATCGGTCTTGGGATCAAAGCCATTGATGTTGGCCAGCAGGAAACGACAGGTGTTACGCACGCGACGATAGGAATCGGCGTTACGCTTCAGGATCTCGTCAGACACCGTCATTTCACCGCTGTAATCGGTATCAGCTACCCACCAGCGCAGGATGTCACCACCAAGGCTGTTCAACACTTTCTGCGGTTCAACCGTATTGCCCAGCGACTTGGACATTTTGCGGCCTTCACCATCGACGGTGAAGCCATGCGTCAGAACGGTTTTGTAGGGAGCCTGACCGTATGCTGCGACACTGGTCAGCATTGAGCTTTGGAACCAGCCACGATGCTGATCAGAGCCTTCCAGATACATATCCGCCGGGAACGACAAGCCATCACGCTGACGGCACACCGCGGTGTGCGTTACGCCGGAGTCAAACCAGACATCCAACGTATCGACCACTTTCTCGTACTGCGCGGCTTCGTCACCCAGCAGCTCAGCCGGATCAAGATCAAACCAGGCATCAATGCCCTGCTCTTCCACACGCTTGGCAACCGCTTCGATCAGCTCTGGCGTGCGCGGGTGAACATCACTGGTTTCCTTGTGTACGAACAAGGCGATCGGTACGCCCCAAGTACGCTGACGCGAGATACACCAGTCAGGACGATCGGTCATCATGCCTTCGATCCGTGCCTTGCCCCAGCCTGGACGCCATTCCACCGTGTTATCCACTTCGTGCATGGCCTGATTGAGCAGACCGGCCTGATCCATGCTGATGAACCACTGCGGCGTCGCACGGAAGATGATCGGCGTCTTGTGGCGCCAGCAATGCGGATAGCTGTGTTTGATATTGGCTTTCTTCAGCAAGGCACCGCGTTCGTTCAGAATGCCCAGCACCCGGAAGTTGCCTTTGTCAGCGGTGCTCAGACCCGCCAGCTCCAGTTGCTCCAGAGCAGCGTTGTTGATGAAACAACCCTGGCTGTCGACCAACATTTCGTTGGCTTTCACACCAAATTGCTCAGACACCTTGTAGTCGTCCGCACCGTGCATGGGCGCGGTGTGAACCGCACCGGTACCGGAATCAGCCGTCACATGATCACCCGTGATCACAGGAACGGTTTTCTCGGCCGCATCGGCATCCGGCATAAACGGATGAATCAGCATAAATGGCGCAGCGTCTTGATCTGCGGTCTGACCAAAGGCATCGCCCTTGACCGTTGCCAGTACCTCAAACGCCTCAACACCGTAACGCCCCATGGCGTCATTCACCAGATCCGCCGCCAGCACCAACAGTTCATTCTGCTCGGTCAGTTTCACCAGCGAGTATTCCAGCGTCGGATGTACCGATACCGCTTCGTTGGCTGGCAGTGTCCATGGCGTGGTGGTCCAGATCACAATGCTGGTCGTCACATCCGCGTAAGCTGCCGCATCCAGACCGAACGCTTCGATCAAGGCTGGCGCATTGGCGAAAGCAAACTTCACATCAATGGCTACGGACTTCTTGTCCTGATATTCCACTTCCGCTTCCGCCAGTGCCGAACCACAGTCAGGACACCAGTTCACCGGCTTGAAGCCCTTGTGCAGGTGGCCCTTGTCGATGATGGCTCCCAGAGTACGGATGATGTCGGCTTCAAAGTTGAAGTTCATAGTGAGGTACGGATTGTCCCAATCACCAAAAACCATCAGGCGTTTGAAGTCATCACGTTGGCCATCCACCTGTTTGGCGGCATATTCGCGACAGTGCTGGCGGAATTCAGACGCCGTCACCTTGTCACCCACCTTGCCAACCAGTTCTTCCACCTTCAGCTCAATCGGCAGACCATGACAGTCCCAACCCGGAACATAAGGGGCATCCTTACCTTCCAGTGTCTGGGATTTCACAATCACGTCTTTCAGAATCTTGTTGACCGCATGACCAATGTGAATCTTGCCGTTGGCGTACGGAGGGCCATCATGAAGAATAAAGCGGTCACGTCCGGCACGTGCCTGACGAATTTTTTGATACAGCCCCATTTCTTCCCAGCGATCCAGCATGGCTGGTTCTCGCTTGGCCAAATTGCCTCGCATCGGGAAGCTGGTATCTGGCAGGTTCAGTGTATCTTTATACTTGCTTTCCACTTTATTGCTCATAGCGGGATCGCTTTCCTGAATATCTTGAATATCTTGAATACGTCTGGTGTTCAGCGACGGGCAAACCAGGCCCGTGCATTTGTTTTGTCTTGCTCTATGGCAGCACCCAACGCCTCAAGGGAGTAGAAACGCTGCTCTTCCCGCAGACGGGAAAGGAATGTCACTTCAAGGTGCTTGCCGTATAAATCACCGGAAAAATCAAACAGGTGAACTTCCAGAGACGGCTCTGGCTTTTCTGTAATCGAAGGCTTGATTCCCAGGTTGGCTACGCCATTAAACCGCTCCCCCGACTCCTGAAGCACAGCGTCTACGGCAAAAACACCACGCATTGGCAAGTTGCGACGATCAATGCGCACGTTTGCGGTGGGAGTCTGCATCAAACGCCCCAGCTGTCGACCAAAAACAACTCGACCATTCATTCGATAGAACCGCCCTATCAGTTGTTGAACGCTGGCCAATTCTGCCCGGGCCAGCTCACCGCGAACCCGCGTACTACTGACACGATCACCATCAAGCTCATAGGTTGGTGTGTCTTCAACACCGAACCCGTGAATGCTTCCGGCAGCAGACAATGCCGCAAAGTCACCGCTGCGATCACAGCCGAAACGGAAATCATCACCCACAATCAGGTGCTTCACAGCCAGGGCATCAACCAGAATGCGGTCAATAAATGCATCCGCCGTCATGGAACGCAGCTGCTGCCCAAAAGACAGGCACAGTACGTAGTCAACGCCAGCCTGCTTGAGGTCGAGAATTTTCTCCCTCAGGCTTGCCAGTCGAGCCGGTGCCTTATCAGGCGCAAAAAACTCCTTTGGCTGAGGCTCAAACAACATCACCAGAGTCGGTAAGCCTGTGGCCTCTGCTGCCTCGTTCAGAGAATCAAGAATGGCCTGGTGGCCAAGGTGCAGGCCATCGAAATTACCTATGGTTGCAACGCAGCCCCGGAAGTCAGAGGGAATGTTGTTTAAGCCACGCAGCAAGCGCATTGAGAAACCCGTTACCCATCTATCGTTTCAAAGGGGCGCAATTATAGCGAAGGCCCCAGTCAGCGAACAGCCGAACCAGCAAAACCACGACTAAAACCTTGCGCCACGCAAATGACGAGGTCTCAAGCCAACCAAAAACAGTACGACGAAATAAACCGCCACGCCAGACACAACAACCACGGACATATCCAGAATGCGTTCTGTAGCCCCGGATGAAAGCCATTGTTGCGTCGATCCGCCAAGCGCCAGAATCACGGCCACTAACGCGCCATTGGCCAGGAACAGTCTCATGCCAAAACGCCACCAGCCTGTTGCTGGACGATAGACCCCCAGCACTCGTAAACCACAGTACAGCATCCATACGTTGAAAAACGACGACAATGCGGTCGCCATCGCCAAACCAACATGATCAAACGGGAAAACCAGAATCAGATTCAGCACCATATTGACGACCATCGCCTGAATACCGATTTTCACGGGTGTCTGGGTATCCTGCCGGGCGTAATATCCTGGTGCCAATACCTTGATCATCATAAAAGCAAGTAGCCCACTGGCGTAGGCCTGCAGCGCCAAACTCATTTGCCCAACGTCGTACTCGGTAATTTCACCATGATAGAAAATGGTAGCCATCAGCGGCTGGGCCAGCAGAATCAGAGCCAACGCCGCTGGCAAAGCCAACAGAAACACCATACGGATGGCCCAATCCAGGGTGTCGGCAAAACCGTCTTGTTGCTTTTCAGCATGCTTGCTCGATAAGGCAGGCAAGATGACAACACCGATCGCGATCGCAAAAATGCCCAGCGGCAAGTTGTTCAATCGATCGGCATAGTAAAGCCAACTGACACTGCCGCTTTCCAGAAACGACGCCAATACCGTATCCAGCAACAGGTTGATCTGACTCACCGAGACACCAAACAGCGCCGGAATCATCAAGGTCACAATACGCTTTACACCGTCATCGTCAGGTCGGTACTGCGGCCGCACCAACAACCGCAGGCGGGCCAGAAATGGCAGCTGAAACAGCAACTGGATCAGCCCGGCAAAAAACACACCCCAAGCCAAGGCAAACAGCGGCTGTTCAAAGTAATCCAGCCCCCAGAACGTTACGCCGATCAGGGTGATATTTAGCAACACTGGTGTAAATGCGGGCACCGCGAAACGGCCATAGCTGTTCAGTACACTGCCTGAAAACGCAGTCATGGCAATAAACAGCAGATAGGGGAAGGTAATCCTGAGCAGCTCTCCGGTGAGTGCAAATTTTTCAGGATCCTGGCGGAACCCCGGCGCAAACAACCAGGGCAAATAATCAGCAAACGTGACTGCCAGAACCGTCACCCCCAGCAGAACGGTGCCCAATACTCCGGAAACCCTGGCAACCAGCAATTGTACGTCTCGAAATGCTCTTTGAGTTCGGTATTCAGATAGAACCGGTACAAACGCAACGGTGAATGCGCCTTCAGCAAACAAGCGCCGGAAGAAGTTCGGAATCTTGAACGCCACCAGAAAGGCATCAATCTGGGCACCAAAATACTGCGCGACGACCACATCACGAACGAGCCCAAGCACCCGACTCAACAACGTGAACACACTGACGATGGATGATGATTTCAGCAAACCGCCGCCACCCGTTTTGGGGCCAGCATTCTCGGATGCGTTTTTCTGGTCTGCCATGAATTATCCCGACCTGTTCATGAATCCAGCTGACTGATATCGCGTTGGGCAGCAAGTCACAGACACAAAAAAACCCGCAAGAGCGGGCCTTTTTGTTCTGAATCAGACTAAATCAATTAGCCTTTCAGTGCGAAAACCTTGGCATTCAGACGGCTCTTGGTACGTGCTGCAGCATTTTTGTGCAGAATACCCTTGTTAACCATCTTGTCGATGTAAGGTTGAGCTTTTGTAAACGCAGCTTGAGCATCATCATAGCTACCAGCTTCCATGGCAGCGTGTACTTTCTTGATGTAAGTACGCACCATGGAACGCAGGGCGACAGTACGAGCGCGACGCTTGATAGCCTGACGGGCGCGTTTACGAGAACCAGCAGAATTTGCCACAGTCGGCTCCTCAATTGGGTTGAATCAAATATTAAGAGGGCCGTGATTATCCAGACACCCGACAGGGGTGTCAACCGAAAAACCCTCTTTCAAGGATTTATCGACTCACGGCCATGTATTATCAATCAGTCGATAACAACTGGATCAAAGGACTTCACCAGAGCATCAACCGCTTTCATTTGCTCCAGATAGACTTCCAGCTTATCCAGTGGCAATGCACACGGGCCATCACACTTCGCCTCGGCAGGGTTTGGATGTGCCTCGATGAACAAACCGGCAATTCCCAAAGCCATACCCGAACGAGCCAATTCAAACGCTTGCTGACGACGACCGTCCGCTGAATCTGTGCGACCACCCGGACGCTGCAAGGCGTGCGTTGCATCGAAAATCACCGGGGCTTGCCCTTTCATTTCATCCATGCCCAGCATGTCGACGACCAGGTTGTTGTAACCAAAACAGGAACCACGCTCACACAGCATGATGCGATCATTACCGGCCTCACCAAATTTGCGAATGATATGACGCATTTCGTGTGGAGCCAGAAACTGTGGTTTCTTGATATTGATCGCCGCCCCGGTTTCAGCCATGGCCACCACCAGATCAGTCTGACGCGCCAGGAAGGCCGGCAACTGAATCACATCAGCCACTTCAGCAACCGGAGCCGCCTGATACGGCTCATGAACGTCTGTGATCACAGGAACGTTGAAGGTCTTTTTGATTTCCTCAAAAATCTTCAGCCCCTCTTCCATACCCGGGCCACGATAGGAAGTAATGGAGGAACGATTGGCCTTGTCGAACGATGCCTTGAACACATAAGGAATACCGAGCTTGTCGGTTACTTCAACATAGTGCTCGCAGATCGCCATGGCCAAGTCACGACTCTCCAGAACATTCATACCACCAAACAGCGTGAAAGGCGCCGCATTGCTGACATCCATTCCCGCAACATTTACTGTCTCAATCATAAACACCTCGATGAATTAAAGCTGCTTGCACTGCTGCCTTCTTCAGAGCACAGAGCAGTGCAGAATTCATTCCATTACTTGTCTTTCAGACAATCACCAGATTGTCTCTATGAATCATTTCCGGCTCGACGGCTCGACCCAACGCCTGTTCAAGCCTGGAAGACGGCAGCCGCAACACCTGGCGCGCTTCTCCGATACTGAAATTCGCCAGTCCTTTCGCCACAAGAATGCCTTGCTCATCCACACAGGCCACAACCTCACCACGCTGGAAATGACCTGACGCTGAAATAATCCCGATGGGCAACAAGCTGCGATTACCTTCACGCAAGGCCTTTACGGCCCCATCGTCCAAAACCAGCTCTCCACGGGTTTGAAGATGGCCCGCGATCCATTGTTTGCGTGCCGCAACCGGCTCCGCGTCCGCTTGCAACCAGGTTCCCAGCGCTTCACCGCCATGGAGACGAGTCAGTACGTTATCAACCCGACCACCGGCAATCAGAGTACTGGCACCGGAACGCGCGGCAAGTCGGGCAGCACGAACCTTGGTCGCCATACCACCGCGACCCAGCACACCTCCGCCACCTGCCATGGCCGACAAGGAAGCATCAGACGCCCACGCCTGGGAAACCAGCTTGGCATCGGGATTGGATCGAGGATCCGCCGTGTACAAGCCATCCTGATCCGTCAGCAACACCAACACGTCCGCCTCCACCAGATTGGCCACCAAAGCGCCAAGGGTGTCGTTGTCACCAAAGCAGATTTCATCCGTCACCACAGTGTCGTTTTCATTGACGACTGGAACGACGCCCATTTCCATCAGTGTTCTGAGAGTACTACGAGCATTCAGGTACCGCGCACGATTGCTCAGATCATCATGAGTCAGCAACACCTGTGCGGCATGGCGCTGATGCCTGGCAAAAGCACGCTCATACGCCTGAACAAGCCCCATCTGCCCCACAGCAGCGGCAGCCTGAAGCTGATGCAGATCCGCTGGGCGCGTTGACCACCCCAGGCGAGTCATGCCCTCCGCAACAGAGCCAGAAGACACCAGCACAACCTCGTGCCCGGCTTCCAGCAGCAGTGCCATCTGATCGACCCAGCCCTGCATCCCTTCGCGGTTCAGGCCAGTACCGTCATTGGTTAACAGGGCGCTACCAATCTTGACAACCCAACGCTTGCGCTGAGCCAGCTCGGCTCTTCCGGCAAACTGCGCATTGCTCATTCGACCCGTTACTCCCGCGTGTAAACCACTTCAACATCATAATCATCGTCATCATCCGATTCAGCCTTTCGGGCCGCCCGTTCCTGACGATGTCGTTCCTGCAATTCCTCAATACGCTCCCTGGCTTCCTGCTCAACCAACTCACGCTCCTGAAGCAATTGCTCGGCGTATTCATCATTTTCCAATGCCAGCTGACGGCGCTCTTCGATACGTTCCATGATGTCGCAGCTGAGCTTGAACGTGCCATCGCGGTTGATGGCAGAAATCGGATACACCGGACCTTCCCAGGCCAGCTTCTCCAGCAAATCCTGACAACGCGCCTCGCGTTCATCTTCCGGCAACAAATCCAGCTTGTTCAGAATCAGCCAGCGTTCACGCTGAGCCAGAGCAGGAGAGAAGCGCTCCAGCTCTTCAGAAATCGCCAACGCCCGGTCCGCAGGCTCGGAGCCATCCAGCGGCGCCATATCCACAATATGCAAAAGAATATGCGTACGAACCAGATGTTTGAGGAATCGCACCCCCAGACCCGCACCGTCCGATGCCCCTTCAATCAAGCCGGGAATATCCGCCACAACAAAGCTGCGATGATGCTCAATCGACACCACACCCAAATTTGGCACCAGCGTGGTGAACGGATAATCCGCCACTTTGGGTTTGGCCGCAGAAACCGCTCGAATAAAGGTCGACTTGCCCGCATTGGGCAACCCCAGCAACCCCACATCCGCAAGCACTTTCAGCTCCAGTTTGAGGTTACGTGATTCACCGGGCTGACCCGGCTTGGTTTGACGCGGCGCCTGGTTGGTACTCGACTTGTAGCGGGTATTGCCAAGACCGTGAAAACCGCCACGAGCCACCATCAGGCGCTGACCGATTTCCGTCAAATCGCCAAGCGTTTCTCCAGTGTCTTCATCAATGGCCGTGGTTCCGACCGGCACCTTCAATACCAGATCACTACCCTTTGCGCCGGTACAGTTACGGCTGGAGCCGTTTTCACCGTGTTCAGCTCGATATCGGCGGGTGTAGCGATAATCAACCAGTGTATTGACGGCATCATCGGCTTCGAGAAAAATCGAACCGCCATCGCCACCATCACCACCATCTGGCCCACCTTTAGGAATGAACTTTTCGCGACGAAAGCTCAAACACCCGTTGCCGCCCTTACCCGCTTCAACCGTAATGCGCGCTTCATCAACGAATTTCATTGCAACCCCTCAGAAAAAACAAACAAAAACGCCCCAACTGAATTTCAGTCAGGGCGCTTACTGTCACGCTACGTTCAGACAAGGCCTGAATCAGGCAGCAGGTACCACGCTAACAGTCTTACGATTTTGAGGACCTTTAACCTCAAACTTTACAACGCCTTCCGCAGTTGCGAACAGAGTGTGGTCACGACCAACACGAACGTTGTCACCAGCATGTACACGAGTACCACGCTGACGGATGATGATATTGCCTGCTTTGGCAACCTGGCCACCGTACAGTTTGACGCCAAGGCGTTTACTTTCCGAATCGCGACCGTTTTTAGTAGAACCACCAGCTTTTTTGTGAGCCATGCTTCTTTCTCCTTCTGAGGGGCCACTACAACACTGCGGATGTGGCAATCGAACGAACCGATTGCACAGGGCCCAAATTGAATTTAAAAAAATTAGCCAGCGATGCTGGTGATTTTCAGTTCCGTAAACCACTGACGGTGACCCGCCTGCTTCATGTGGTGCTTACGACGCTTGAACTTCATGATCTTCACTTTCTTGTGACGACCGTGAGCAACAACTTCAGCGCTTACCTTTGCACCTTCAACAACCGGAGTGCCGATTTTCACGTCATCACCGTTGCCGATCAACAAAACTTTTTCGATCTCTACAGATTCGCCAGTTGCAACTTCCAGCTTTTCAACCTTCAGAGTCTGACCTTCTTCGACACGGTATTGCTTACCGCCAGTTACCACTACTGCGTACATGATTGTCTCCGCAAACTAATATGATCGTCTCCATCGATAACGATCCAGGCTGCTACTTTTACGGCCTGCTTCTACTGGCAACGCTCTGGTTTCCATATGGCAGGGAGCAGATTTTCGGGGCGCGAGAATATAGCCCAGAACCCGATTCAATACAACCATTGCCAATGGCAATCTTGACACTACCCAAGGCGCTCCCTAGCATCTCTTCCCCAGATTCAGGGGCTGTTCCAACGCAAAGGAAAATCCGTCGTCGCCAGCGTCACGCAATTTCCATATCTTCCGGGAATACTGTAAGCGTTACCCCGCTACCAAAGAAGGCCCGAACAGCCGATTCAGACCGAGATTTCAAGAGACGAACCCATGCACTTAAAAGACATCCTCGCTGTGGTTGGTGACGACTTCCAGGCCGTTGACCAACTCATCCACGAACAGCTTTCATCACGGGTTCCTCTGGTTGAAAAAATCGCCGACTACATTGTCAGCAGTGGCGGCAAGCGCATCCGACCTTTGCTGGTATTGCTCACCGCTCGTGCTCTCGGCCATCAGGGCGCCGATGCGGTCAAACTGGCAACGGTGATCGAATTCCTGCACACAGCGACGTTATTACACGACGATGTTGTCGATACATCTGACCTTCGCCGAGGCAATCCAACCGCCAACGCCAAGTGGGGCAATGCTCCCAGCGTACTGGTCGGCGACTTCCTCTACAGTCGTGCTTTCCAGATGATGGTTGAACTGAGCAGCCTGCCAGTGATGAACATCCTGTCGACCACAACCTGTGTGATTGCCGAAGGCGAAGTCTTGCAGCTGACCAATGTCCGCAACCCGAACACCACCGAAGGCCAATACTTCGACGTCATCCAGGGTAAAACGGCACAGCTGTTCGAAGCCTCAACAGAAGGTGCAGCGGCGCTGTTTGATGCCCCGGCCGAACAACAGGAAGCATTGCGCCGTTACGGTCAACTGCTGGGAATCGCTTTCCAGCTGATTGACGACGTATTGGACTATGAGGGTGATGCGGAAGAACTGGGCAAGAACGTCGGCGACGACCTGGCCGAAGGCAAACCGACCCTGCCCCTGATTCATGCCATTGCCACGGCAGACGAAGAGGGGCGCAAACTGGTACGTCAGGCCATTCGCAAGGGCGGACTGGATGATATGGACAGTGTTATGGCCGTGGTTAAATCCTGCGGGTCCATGGAATACACCCGTAACAAGGCGAATGAGTGCGTCGAAGAAGCCACAGACCAGCTGAAACTTCTGCCGGATTCCGATGCCAAAACCGCGCTGATTGCATTGCTGGATTTGGCCGTAAAACGCAAGAACTGAGTGCCACAATGGCTATCAGGCGCGACCACAGATCATGGTCGCGCTCCTTGAATCGCATTCAAATCAGCAAATCACCTTTTTATTTCGCACGACACGCAGGAGTCTTCATGCGCTGGCTGGTCTGGTTATTTTGTTGTCTCTCGATTCCTCTGGCCAACGCTGGATTACTGGACAGTCTGAAAGGAAGTTCCGAACCTGAATTCCTTCGTGTTGAGCAAGCCTTTCCACTCACCCTCGAAGTGGATGATCTGCGACTGGTGGCCCGCTGGGATTCGGAACCAGGTTACTACCTCTACAAACATCGCATTTTCATACGCCAAGGCGAGACCAAACTCGAGCCACAATACCTTTCACTACCCGGTATCGAAAAAAAAGACGAAGCCTTTGGACTGGTAACCGCGTTCTACGGTGAATTAACCGCTGAATTTGATCTCAGCTCACTGCAGCCGGGCCCAGCGACCCTGCATCATCAGGGCTGTGCAGATGCGGGGTTGTGCTCCCCGCCACAGACTGTCGGGTTTACGGTTCCAGCCCAGCAGGATGTTCAACAACCACCACCAGTCAAATCATCACCTGCTGCACAACCATCCAGCACCATCCCTCCTTCTGAAGACACCGCTGCACCGGAAATCCTTCAAGGCAACGGATCACCGTCTGGCAACAACTGGTTTGAGGGCCGCTCATGGCTGACTGTTGTTGGAATTTTCTTTGTCCTCGGTCTCGGCTTGACCTTCACTCCGTGCGTACTGCCCATGGTTCCCATCTTGACCAGCGTTGTACTGGGGCAGGGTCAACGCACCAGACGCGAAGGTTTTCTGCTGTCCAGCACCTATGTGCTTGGGATGGCCATCACCTACGCCGCTGCCGGTTTGACCGTTGGCTTGCTGGGGGCCGGGGCCAACGTGCAGGCCTGGATGCAGACTCCATGGGTGCTTTCCGTCTTTGCGGCCTTGTTTGTGGCACTGGCACTGGCCATGTTTGGCCTCTATGAATTGCAGCTACCATCTTCTTTGCGTAACCGCCTGAATGAGCTGAACCAGAAACAATCCGGTGGACAATGGCTGAGTGTCTTCATCATGGGTGTTCTCTCTGCACTGGTTGTCTCACCATGCGTATCTGCTCCCTTGGCTGGCGCGCTGGTTTATCTCGGCACCACAGGCGATGCACTGCTCGGCGGCAGCGCACTATTGGCGTTGGGACTGGGTATGGGCGCCCCCCTGATTGTGCTGGGCACCACCGGGGCTTCGGTGCTGCCCAAAGCCGGTGCATGGATGAATCAGATCAAGGTCTTGTTCGGTGTATTGCTGGTTGGCGTGGCCTTGTGGCTCATCAGCCGACTGATGCCAGAGAGCATGTCGCTGGCATTGTGGGGAATACTGGCGCTGATCTATGGCATTCATCTGGGTGCACTGGAACCGGCGTCATCTTCCTCACAGCGCGTACTGAAAGGCATCGCCTGGGTACTGTTGGTTTACGGTGGCTCGGCTTTGGTTGGGGCTCTTCAGGGAGGCAAGGACCCGCTTCAGCCTCTGGCTTTTCAGCATACAAACCCGGGCGTTACAGGGTCCGAACAAACTCACGCACCGTTTTATCAAACGGAGTCAGCCACCGATGTGGAACAGCGTATTAAAAACGCAAAGCAGCTGGTGATGGTGGATCTCTACGCTGACTGGTGCATCAGCTGCAAAGTGATGGATAAGGAAATTTTTGCTCAAACGGACGTACAACAATCACTCAAAAGCGCCATGTGGCTGCAGCTGGATATCACGGATCAGACTCAGGAGCACATTGATTTTCTGGAGCAGCGCGCGATTTTCGGGCCTCCAACCGTGCTTTTTTACCGCAATGGACAAGAAATTCCAGCAGCCCGAATCGTCGGCGAACTGACTCATCAGCAGTTCATGACGCACCTTGGGCAGCACGAACTCGACCACTGAACTCTCGGCTCACGTCATACGGCTAAACCAGACGCCGGTGATTCATCACCGGCATGGATGCGCGAATGCGCTCCAATCCGGAACGATCCAGTTCTGCCACCAGTAGCGCTTCTTCCTCTTCCAGCTGCGCAACAATCTTGCCCCAGGGATCAATCAACATGGAATGTCCCCAGGTTTGACGCTGCTCGTCATGCCAGCCACATTGATTACACGCCAACACAAAACACTGGGATTCAATGGCCCTTGCACGGAGCAACACTTCCCAATGTGCCGCTCCGGTTCGATGCGTAAACGCCGCCGGAACCAGAATCACCTCAGCGCCTTGCTCACGCAGCTGGCGAAACAGTTCAGGGAATCGAATATCGTAGCAGATGCTCAAGCCCAGCTTGCCGACGGGCGAGTCGACCACAACAATGTCAGAGCCCGGTTCAAACCGGCGTGACTCCCGGTACGCTCCCTGTGGGTCAGCGACATCGACATCAAACAGGTGGATTTTATCGTAGCGAGCAACCACCTCTCCGTGTTCGTTGATCACCAGACAAGCCGAACGAACCCGCTGCTCGTCCGAATTTGGCGACGGTTGCGGTACCGCTCCTGCAACCAGCCACACAGCGCATTCGCGACAGAGATCCTTCAACGCATTCAGCCAATCATCCGAGGACGCCAGTTGCTCATACTGTTTGCCATCCATACACAGGAACATTTCAGGCAATAAAATCAACTGTGCACCGGAGTCTGCAGCAGAACGAATCATATCCAGTGCCTTGTTGAGATTGACCTGAATATCCGATCCTGCAGTCATTTGAATTGCAGCAACTTTACCCATCATCACCCGTCACCATCATTCACTTTCCTCCAGGCCAAAAATACTCAGAAATCGTTCCTTGAAGCTGCGAACCCGCTTGCCGTCGACTTCATTATCAAAAGCACCACGAATTTTCATATCCGGCTTGCTCCAGGTGCCGCGAACGTCGTAACTGGCGCTGGTGAACTGCTCCAGCTCATCGCCGATCAATTTTTCTGTCACGTAAATGGCACCGGCCACTTGAGGTGCAAACCCCGCCAATACCGCCACCAGAGGCAGTGTATCGGTCACAGGGAAAGTGACCGCAAACTTCATATCCAGTGTCCCGTCGTTGAGATTGGTACTGCCTGACGAAAGAAATTTGGCACCGGGACCATCAACGACCAAAGGTTCGGCGAAGGTCAGCAATCCGCCTTCAATGCGAGCCTTGGCACGCATCACATCAAACGCCAGGCCGGACTGGTAGAGATCGGAGAAGTCGAGCTGCAAGCGACGGGAAATGGAGCGAAAATTCAAGGCACCGAAGGCTTTCAAAGCGCCGGCCCCTTCGGTTTTCCAGGTGCCCTTTTCAACCTTGAGCGATACCAGACCGTCCAGACTCTGGGAATTAAATGCCATTGGCGAACCTTGCCAGGACAGGCGTGCAGCACTCGTCAGCTTCTCACCTTCCAGGATCACGTCCTGACGGAAGGCCTTTTGCACCCGCGCCAAATCCTTGCCCTTGATATTGAGCAAATCAATGGCTGTTTTATGCCCTTCATCATCCTGCAGCCAACGGAAGTCGCCGGTGAAACTCAGCCCCTTCAAATCACTTTCGAGAATCGAAACAGCAATGCCGTTTTCAATCGGCTTGCTGGACATTTTCCAGCGTCCGAAATTCCAGCCTCCGACAAAGAACTCAGCCATGTTCAGGTTCATCGGCAACAAATCAGCGGGCACCATGTCTTTCAACGCATCGTTGGCCAATACGGCTGCCAGCCCCTCATCATCGGAAGGCTTTACGGCTTCGCTCCCCTCAACCACTCCACCTTCTGCGTGTGCACTGTCAGAAGAAGCATCCTCGGCGGCGGGCAAATGCAAATATTCCAGATCAATGTCGACTGGCGAGTCATCGGAGTGAATCAGCGTCGTGCCTTTGGCCAGAGGGGATTCAAACTCAAAAATCCAGTCTCCCAGATCATGACGGGCCTTGATGCTAGTTTCCCTGGCAGGCAAATCCCAGGCCATAACATCCGCCAGGGTGATCTCCACATTACGCAGCGGATTGGCCGTCGCCGTATCTGAAGACGCCGACGAACCCGCTCCTGTGCCCGAACTGGAAGCAATACCAGACACGTTCTGAGCCACTGACTGGGCTGCCCTGGCCTGCTCGGCTTCCGCCAGTGGCAACAGCTCCTGCCACTTGGCCCACCACTCTTCAGCCCTGATGGTCTCTGGAACCTCTCCCAAAATATCGACACCAGGGTCACTGCCAAGGAAAGGCTCATGATCCCCAAGATAGACCTGGCCTCGATTCAGGCCCTGATCATCCATGGCAAAGACCGCACGAATGCGTTGGTCATAATTGAGCTTGATGCGGGTCTCGCGTCCCGGTTCGATCCGGACATTCAGGGCATGCTGGTCATCCTCAGCAGTCTTACCCAGTGGATAGGGGTAATCGATGCGGGTGCCGTCGAGCGACGACGACAGGTCGAAGACCAGTTTTCCCGCACCGGTATCGATGCTCATATCGGCCTGATAACCCAGATCTCCGGTGAGCGGCTCAAGCAGGAACAGGGGCATCCATTCACGAAAATCATCCCATTTCGCCCGACCGCTGCCTTCCATACGAATCACGATATTGCCCTGCTCACTGCTGGAGTCGAGCCTGGCATCAAAGGCGTCACCAAATATCTGGCCTGACAAGCCATCGGAAAACAGTCCCTTGCGAGAATCGAAACGAAGACTGCCATTAATCTCACTCGCCATCAGGTTGAGATCCGTGATGGCCAGCTTGTTGTCCCGCAAGCGAGAATTCAGCTTCACATGAGGCTCAACCGCCTCTTCCACAAGCGGCATTTTCAGCCAAAGCGAGGTATCCAGCCTTCCGGCTCCGTACCAATGGTCAAACGTGCCATCGACAACCTGCTGAAGCGGCGTCTCCCGGAAATACTGGAATGCTTCGGTACTGGTTCCACGAACCCGGCCAGAGACAGTCAACCAGGTGACCTTGTCCTTGCCCGTGGTCAATCGCACCTTGCCACTGTTGCGGCGAAATACACCACCCAGTGTTTTACCAGCTTCCAGATCCAGCGAAAGATTCGGCGTATCCAGCAGCAGCTCACCCTTAAGGTTTTCCATTTCCGGCCAGCCTTCCAGATAGCGTAACCGGCCCTGGTCAAATTGCATCGCCAGCTGGGTGGTCAGACTGTTGTCCGGACGATCCTCCTCAAGCACACCGTCGAGCATAAACGCCCCCGCCGACAAATCAGCATTCAGAATCGCCTGATCAATCCAGCTGCGAACACCGTCTTCCAGCAAGTCGGGCAACAATCTGGCTTTATCCTCGGAATGCGCCTTCGGAACGCCGAGCAACAAACGGATACGGGTTTCTCTCGGAGACGTTCGGGCCGGCAAATACATGGTCAACTCGGAATTGATTTCCAGCCCCGCCGACCGGGCCTGGATGCCCTCCAACCAGATTTGTGACGCTTCCGGCTGTACCATCCAGCGAAAGGTGCCAGTGACCGAATCCATCTTCCAATGCTGGTCATAGACTCCGGAAAGGTTCACAACCGGTTTCTGATCAACGAAATCAAACCGCCCCAGACTGGGGGACAGGTGCACTTCCCCTTCCAGATTGGTGATACCAGGAATGCCCAGATAGGTTTGCATGGATACATCGCTGGCATGGGCTCGCAGGTCGACATCCAGTTTGTCACCCTTGAGAATGGCGATGCGAACGTCTTCCGCAAGCCCCTCCGGCTTCAGGTTCTTGAGGTAACGGTGAATGCGGGACGGCAGCACTTGATGATCCACCAGCAAGGTTCTGGCCTCTCCCATGCGCAGCTCCGGGATGCCAATGTGCCACCCCTGGCGGCCACGCAAATCAACAGAGCTGACGGTCAGCAAATCCAGTGGCAGCACCTCGCCCAGTTCCGGTAATACCCTGAGATGCCAGTCTCTGCCATGGTGCTTGCCAGCAACTTGAATGCGGCCCTGCTGTACTGCTAACTGGTTTTCCTTTGATGTCAGCTCAAGGTCGTTCACCGCGATATCGGCGCAGACATCTTTCAGGTTGCCTTCTTCAACGCGCAACCAAACTGCGGCACCGGCGTTGAGTTTTGGAAGTGAAATGGAGGACGGCAACTCAGGAATCCAGCTGGCCCAGGACTGCGGCTCAACATCCAGAAAAACCTTGCCGCTCTGCTTTGACCAGGGCCATAACTGACCGTGCAACAGGGCGCTGACTCGTGTCGTCGCCAGCTGCTTGCGCCCCAGGGAAATGTCACCGGTAATCGACTGACTGTCCCCCTGATGGCGCCATAGCAACTCCTCGATACGGAGCTGATCCACCTTGCCCGGATGGGATTCCACCAGAATATGCCAATTGGATACCCGCATGGTTTGCTGCAATTCAAGCAGCCGCAACCAGACGGGTCGTTCCGTGGAATCCTCCACGGCTTCAGCGGACTCCGGTTCAGAAGCAGCCTCTGCGACAGGTTCGGTACCAGTTTGAGGATCTTCGGAGTGCGTGAGCTGCCAATCCTCACCAGCAACCCAGCCGGACTCCGAACGCCGAAAATAACCGGAGACGCCATCAACTTCGATGCGACGAAACACAGGCAGGCGATGATAGAGAGACATGGTCGGATCGAGTTCGACTTCGATCCGTGACACCTTGATGGCGTCCGTGCCAATGTGTAACTGACGCACACGAACGATGGGAAAGAGAAACCGCCAATCACCTTCCAACGACTGTACCTGAACCGGCTGGCCAAGTACTTCAGAAAGTTGTTGCTCCAGATCCGGACGCCAGTTTTCGATCAGGGGAACCAGCGTTCGACCGAGGCTGGTGTACAGCGCCACCATCACCAGTGCAACAACCAGTGTAATCCACAGCTGCTTCCAGCAGGCGGACAACCATTTCATGGAATTCGCCTACTGCAGAATGATGTCGTAGTAATCCTGCGCATACAGGGATTCAACCTGGAGTTTGATGGTTTTGCCAATAAAGGCTTCAAGGTCAGCCAAACCCGCACTGTCTTCATCCAGAAGTCGATCAATAACGGCCTGACTGGCCAATACCAGATAATTGCCTGCGCCATACGCACGATCTTCGCGCAGGATTTCACGGAAAATCTCATAACAAACGGTTTCAGCCGTTTTAACTGAACCGCGTCCATCACAGGCCTTGCAAGGCTCCATCAGCATATGTTCAAGACTTTCGCGCGTGCGCTTGCGCGTCATCTCGACCAACCCCAACTCTGATACACCGCTGATCTTGGTCTTGGCGTGGTCTTTCTCCAGCACTTTATCCAGCATTCGCAAAACCTGACGCTGATGCTCGGAGTCGGTCATATCGATGAAGTCGAGAATGATAATACCGCCAAGATTGCGCAGGCGCAGCTGACGACCAATCGTTGTTGCGGCCTCCAGATTGGTTTTGTAAATCGTCTCTTCAAGATTGCGGCGTCCGACAAAACCACCCGTGTTTACGTCGATGGTGGTCATGGCTTCCGTCTGATCTATGACCAGATAACCGCCCGACTTCAGCGGCACATTACGCTCCAGTGCTCGCTGAATTTCGTCTTCCACACTGTAGAGTTCAAAGATGGGGCGCGGGCCGTGATAGTAGGTGACGTTCTCTTCCATCTCCGGCACATACTGCTGGGCAAATTGCTGAATGCGCTGATAGGTCTCGCGGGAATCAACCAGAATCTTGTCAATGCCCGGGCGGGCATAGTCACGCAAGGTTCGAAGAAACAAAGGCAGCTCATCATAGACCACTGCCGGTGGCGAGAACTCGGCAATACGCTCCTCCAGCTTGCGCCAGAGGCGACGCAGATAGCGTGTATCCGCCAGAATTTCGTCTTCGCCCACACCTTCCGCTGCCGTGCGCAGAATAAAACCGGCCTCACCTGTCAGGCCTTCCTGATCCATACAAGACGCGACCAGACTCTTGAGACGATCACGTTCGTCGTCGTCTTCAATACGCTGGGAAACCCCCACATGGCTAGCACCTGGCATATAGACCAGATAGCGCGACGGGATGGTCAATTGAGTGGTCAGACGCGCACCTTTGGCGCCAATCGGGTCCTTGGTGACCTGAACCACCAACGACTGTCCTTCGTGAAGCAGCTGGTTAATGGGCGTTTGGCTATCTGCCGCCCCCAGTTCACCGACGTGAATGAACGCCGCTCGTTCCAGACCGATGTCCACAAAAGCCGCCTGCATACCGGGTAAAACCCGGGCAACCTTGCCCTTGTAGATATTGCCAACAATGCCCCGGTGGTTGGTGCGCTCAATAAAAATTTCCTGCAGCACACCGTTTTCAACCACACCCACACGGGTCTCCGTCGGCGTGATGTTCATCAGAATTTCAGCGTTCACAGCACCGTCCTATTGCCAAATTGGAATATTTGCCTGTCTTAACAGTAAAGCAGTCTCAGCCAGAGGCAACCCGACAACATTGCTATAACTGCCTTCAATGCCGTCAATCAACACAGCACCCTTGCCCTGAATGCCATAGCCCCCGGCCTTGTCGGCACCCTCCCCCGTATCGCAGTAGGCCTCGATCTCGGACAATGCCAGAGTCCTGAACCGCACACGGGTCGTAACCACCTGAGAAAACACCTTCTCACCAGGGCCGTCGACCAGTGCAATGCCGGTTTGAACCAGATGCCCTGAGCCGGACAGCATCCGAATCATGGCCAGCGCTTCTTCACGATCAGCCGGTTTGCCAAGAATCCTGCTTTCAACGTACTCGCCGGAAGCTTCGTTGTGGACCACCGTAGTGTCCGCTGCCAGAACAACAGAACCGGGCCGCTTCGCGGCGATATGGCGCGCTTTCTCAAGCGCCAGACGTTCAACATAGGCTTCCGGTGATTCACCGGCCAAGGAAGTCTCATCGATATCCGCCGGTTGTACCTCAAAGGAGACGCCAATCTGAAGCAACAGTTCCTGTCGACGTGGCGAGGCCGATGCCAGTATCAGGGTCAACTCAAAATTCTCCGTATTGTCAGCTGGGTAATGGCGTACACCCACGGCCACACCAGAGCCGATGTCAATGCTGGTCCCCAGATATCGATGGGCTTCGGATAAGCCTCCATCATCTGTGAAACCCAGAACAGGGCCAGCTGATGCGCCAGCGCCAGAATCAATACCATCAGCATTTGCTGGAGCAGATTGAAGCCATCCAGGCGACGGATAAACAACTGCACCAGAAAGATGTGAAAACTGAAGGTGATGACATGCAGCCCGAGATAGGCACCGGTTTCAGTATCCATCATCAACCCGGCTGGTACCGCCAGCCAAAGTCCATAAACCCTGGGCGCGTTCAAAACCAGCAAGGTGATCGCCAACATGACCCACTGAGGCTGCAGCCACATCAGCAAATCTGGCATTGGCAGGTGCTCGAACACAAAGGCGACAAAGAAAGCGCAGGCTCCAAGAACAAACTGCTGCATCGTCATTTTTTGTACCGCCATATTTCATCGGAAGGTACCTGACCCGCTCCCTGGCTAAACACCAGTAGCAGATGACGGCTACGATCAAGACGCGCACTGGGTACTGCGGATACACGGGCGAACATTTCGCCAGACTGGTGCTCAACCTCAACCACAACCCCAACCGGATAGCCCTTGGGATAACGTCCACCCAGCCCGGAGCTGACCAGCAGATCGCCCAGCTGAATATCCGCTGTGTTGGGAACATAGATCAACTCAATGCGATCCAGCGCACCGGTCCCGGCGGCAATTGCCCGAACCCCGTTACGGTTAACCTGGACTGGAATGGCGTGATTGGAGTCAGCGATCATCAAGACCCGGCTGGAATGCGGCAACACATCCACCACCTGCCCCAGCAGCCCAAAGGCATCCAACACGGGCTGGCCGAGGAAAACCCCGTCTTCACCGCCTTTATTAATCAGAATCTGTTTGGAATAGGGATCCGGGTCCACGGCGGTCACGGACGTCACCAGCACACGATCATCGATTTGTTCTGAGGCACTGAGCAGCTCACGCAGCTCGATATTTTCGGTTTCGAGAGACGCCAGACGCTGGGCTTTTTGTTCCAGCACCAGGTTGCGAGCACGCAGCTGGACATTTTCATCCATCAGCTGCTGACGGGAAGCGGTGGATGACTCCATCCATCCAGCCACAGTGGACGGCAACAGAGCCACCTGCTGCGCCGGATACAACACATAACCGACCACATACCGTAAAGATTGAAAAACCGTGTAGTTCTGATCCACCCACATCAACCCGGCTGCGAGCAGACAGATGACCAGCATCCGCTGGCCCTGAAATGGAGGCATCTGATATTGCGATTTGATAGCGAGGCTCCCGAAGCAACCAATTAGCTCAAACTATAGCGCTATCCCGTGCCACAAGAGCAACGGGAAATGCCCCGATGCCTGTTATTCGTGAGCCAGTATTTCCAGCTGCTGCTCGGTCGCGGTTTCCAGGAAGCGACCACCACCGCGGGCAACACAGGTCAGAGGGTCATCAGCAACGATCACTGGCAGGCCAGTTTCCTCGCTGAGAAGTTTGTCGAGGTCACGCAGCAATGCGCCACCGCCGGTCAACACCATGCCGCGATCTGCCACGTCGGACGCCAGTTCTGGCGGAGACTGTTCCAGAGCGCCTTTGACGGCTTCAACAATGGCTGCCAGCGATTCTTGCAGTGCCGAGCGGATTTCGGTGGAGTTGAGACTGAACTGACGCGGGATACCTTCAGACAGGTTACGGCCACGCACATCGATTTCGCGCTCTTCAGAACTGGGGTAAGCCGTACCGATTTCGTGCTTGATGCGTTCCGCCGTCGCTTCACCAATCAGGATGCCATACTGACGACGAACGTACGCCACAACGGCTTCGTCAAATCGGTCACCACCAATCTTGATGGATTCGGCGTAGACCACACCACTCAGGGAAATCACCGCGATTTCCGTAGTACCACCACCGATATCGACCACCATGGAACCGCGCGCTTCGTCGACCGGGAGTCCTGCCCCAATCGCTGCCGCCATTGGCTCATGAATCAGATACGCCTTGCTGGCACCCGCACCGAGTACAGAATCACGAATGGCCTTGCGCTCCACCTTGGTCGCCCGATAGGGCACACACACAACAACGCGAGGGCTGGGCGGCAAAAAGCTGTTTTCGTGAACGCGTTTGATGAAGTACTGAAGCATTTTCTCAGTCACTTCGAAGTCAGCAATCACCCCATCTTTGAGCGGGCGAATGGCCTGAATATTGGCGGGAGTACGACCCAGCATCTGCTTGGCCTCCATCCCCACGGCGGCCACGCTTTTCTGGTGTCCCTGCAACCGGATCGCAACCACTGAAGGTTCGTTCAGGACAATGCCCTTGTCACGCATGTAGATAAGGGTGTTCGCCGTTCCCAGGTCGATGGAAAGATCACTGGAAAACATGCCTCGTAACGTCTTGAACATTCCGACGGTTCCTGTTTATAGAGGGCAAAAAAATTGCGCTAACTCTAGCAATGGCAGGGATTTAGAGCAAGGCGCATTTGTGCTAGTCTTCGGCGCTTTCAAAGGCCCATCACACTGGAGAACCTGCATGGCTCTGGAACAAGATCAGGTACGGAATATTGCCGAACTGGCCCGTCTGCAAATCGACGAAAACCAGATTGGCGAATACCAGAAAAACCTGACCAACATCCTGGATCTGGTTGACCAACTGTCGACTGCCGACACCACAGGCGTAGAACCCATGGCACACCCGCTTGACGCGGTTCAGCGTTTGCGTGCGGATGCCGTCACCGAGTCCAATCAGCGCGAACACTTCCAGACCATCGCCCCTGCAACCGACAACGGCCACTACCTGGTCCCACGCGTCATTGAGTGATGCCACCAGGCTAAAGGACACATCTCATGCACAACAAAACCATTGCGCAAATTGCGCGCGATCTGGCTGCCGGTGAATACTCCAGCGTCGAAATCACCCAGTCTCTGCTGACTCGCATCGAGCAGCTGGACAAAACTTACAACAGCTTTATTACCGTTACTGCCGAGCAGGCACTGGCGCAGGCCAAAGCCGCCGACGAACAGCGCGCTGCGGGCAATGCCAATGCCTGGACAGGCGTTCCGATGGCGCACAAGGACATCTTCTGCACCAACGGCGTACTGACTTCCTGTGCTTCGAAAATGCTGAGCAACTTCGTCGCGCCTTACGATGCGACCGTGGTCAGCAACTTTAATCAGGCCGGTGCAGTATCACTGGGCAAGCTGAACATGGACGAGTTCGCCATGGGCTCCTCCAACGAAAGCTCCTACTACGGTGGCGTTAAAAACCCCTGGGACATCGAACGGGTACCGGGCGGTTCTTCCGGCGGTTCCGCCGCTGCCGTCGCCGCCCGACTGGTACCGGGTGCAACGGCAACCGATACCGGCGGCTCCATCCGTCAGCCTGCCGCCTTCTGTGGCATCACAGGCCTGAAGCCGACCTACGGTCGCGTATCTCGCTGGGGCATGATCGCGTTTGCGTCGTCTCTCGATCAGGGCGGCACCATGACCCGCACCGCCGAAGACTCCGCCATGATGCTGAACGTGATGGCCAGTTTCGACCCCAAGGATTCCACCTGCGTTGATCAGGACATCCCGGATTACACCGCCACGCTGAATAACTCCATCGAAGGCCTGACCATCGGTCTGCCGAAGGAATACTTCCGCGACGACCTCAGCGCCGAGATGCAGCAGCAAGTGCGCGATGCCATCGCCGAGTTCGAGAAAATGGGCGCCAAGGTCAAGGAAATCAGCCTGCCAAACACGCATCTGGCGATTCCGGCCTACTACGTGGTCGCACCTGCCGAATGCTCCGCCAACCTGTCGCGCATGGACGGCGTCCGCTTCGGTCACCGCTGTGAAAACCCGCAAGACATCAACGACCTGTACAAGCGCTCCCGTGGCGAAGGCTTCGGTGAAGAAGTCAAACGCCGCATCATGGTTGGCGCTTACGCCCTGTCAGCCGGTTTCTACGACGCCTACTACAAGCAGGCCCAGCAAGTACGTCGTCTGATCAAAAACGACTTTGTCGAAGCGTTCAAGGAAGTCGATGTAATCATGAGCCCGACCACGCCATCCCCGGCTTTCAAGGCCGGTGAAAAAACCAGCGACCCGGTGGCCATGTACCTCGAAGACATCTTCACCATCGCCCTGAACCTGGCTGGTCTGCCGGGCATGTCGATTCCGTGTGGACAAGTTGCAGCCGAAGGCGGCAACCCGCTGCCGGTTGGCCTGCAACTGATCGGCAACTACTTTGACGAGGCCCGCCTGCTCAACCTGGGTCATCAGTTCCAACAAGCAACCGACTGGCACCAGCAAGCGCCAGCGGATCTGGCATAAGGAGACAATCATGGAATGGGAAGTTGTGATCGGCCTTGAGATTCACGCTCAACTGGCCACCAAATCCAAGATTTTCTCGGGCGCGTCGACCGAGTACGGCGCTGACGCCAACACTCAGGCCTGTGCCGTTGACCTTGGTCTGCCGGGGGTACTGCCGGTATTTAACGAAGAAGCCCTGCGCATGGCGGTCAAGTTTGGCCTCGCCATTGATGCGGAAATCGGCAAGAAGTCGGTCTTCGACCGCAAAAACTACTTCTACCCGGATCTGCCCAAAGGCTACCAGACCACCCAGTTGCACCACCCGATTGTCGGCATGGGCCACATCGACATCGAGCTGGACGACGGCAGCACCCGCCGCATCAACGTCACTCGTGCGCATCTGGAAGAAGACGCCGGTAAATCGGTACATGAAGGCTTCGGCACCATGTCCGGTATCGACCTGAACCGCGCCGGTACGCCACTGGTCGAGATCGTTTCCGAGCCTGAAATGCGCTCCGCCAAGGAAGCGGCCGCTTACTTCCGCAAGATGCACAGCATCGTCACCTACCTCGGCATTTGTGACGGCGACCTGTCGCAAGGTTCAATGCGCTGTGACTGTAACGTTTCCCTGCGCCCGAAAGGTCAGGAAGAATTCGGCACCCGCACCGAGATCAAGAACGTCAACTCCTTCCGTAACGTGGAACGAGCGATTGAAGTCGAAATCGAGCGTCAAATGGACATCCTCGAAGACGGCGGCAGCATCACCCAGGAAACCCGCCTCTACGACGCCGACAAGAACGAGACCCGCAGCATGCGCTCCAAGGAAGTGGCCAACGACTACCGCTACTTCCCATGCCCGGATCTACTGCCGGTGATCATCGACGACAACTACATCGAAGCCGTGCGCGAGACCCTGCCAGAACTGCCAGACGCCAAACGTCATCGCTTCGTCAAGGATCACGGTCTTAGCACCACTGAGGCTGCGGTACTGGCCTCCAGCCGCGATCTGGCGCACTACTTCGAGACAGCAGCCCACGCCGCCAACGACTACAAGCTGGCCGCCAACTGGGTACAGGCTGACGTCTCTGCGGCGCTGAACCGTCTGGAAATCAGCGTCACCGAACTGGCTGCGACCGCTGAACAGCTGGGCCGCATTCTGGTGCTGATCAAGGACAACACCCTTAACAACGGTGGTGCCAAGGAAGTCTTTAACGCACTGGTAGAAGGTAAAGGCGACGGCAGCGTTGACTGCATCGACTCCCTGATCGACAGCATGGGCCTGAAACAGGTATCCGATACCGGCGCGATTGAAGCCATCGTTGACGAAGTGTTGGCCAACAACCAGAAACTGGTAGAAAGCTACCTGGCAACGCCGGTTGAGAAACGCGGCAAAGCCATGGGGCCGTTTATTGGCCAGACACGTAAAGCTGCCAAGGGTGTGAACCCGCAGGTGGTGATGGAAGTGTTGAAGAAAAAACTGAGTGAGCTGGGTTAATTTTCAATCACTCCCATCCTACGTAGAGGTCGGGCCCTGCCCCGACCTGTGGGAGCGAATTTATTCGCTCCCACAAATGCTGTAAGTCCGTAGGCTGTAATAACGGAACGCCGCACAGCCAAGGCCTATTACATCGTTGCATTTGATGTATTAAGCGTTCCGCTAATACACCCCACGAATCCGGAATCAAAAACTTTGTAACATTTACACATCGGGTTTGCTTGGCCAAATATTTACAACTTCACTCAACACATTTGCAAGCTCTCGGATTGCTCCCTCCTTGAAACCAACCTGTAAATCAGTTGAAGCATATTCATTAACTTTACCGCTCAAATCCATAATTCCTTGCGCATCCTCCCCAAAGTCACATGTACAGAAATTACTTATCCGTCCGTATTTTTCAATTGCATTTGTAAAGCACATAATATCGCTGTGCGTCCAAGACTCAGTTATGCAAGACAAATAAAAATCAGCACATCTAAATTTAAACAGTCTTTCTGTTTTGGTTTTAGCATAGAAATTACTCTCAGACTTTATAAACGATTTTCTCACATCATCGAAGAATTCATTAATGGATTTGTCAAAATTAGACTTTCCATACTTTGCTGCCAATTTTGAAAGAGCAACATCAACATCTGACCCTTCACTAGGGGGCTCTTCAGGATACCCAAACGGAAAACTCATATTCTGAAATTCCTTAGCATATCCATGATCTTCAATATATTTATCGAGAGGCTCCAAATCAGGAGGAATTTCTACATATCTACGTCTTGCCAAATCGTCAGCAACAGTACAACATCGACACCATCTGTCATAATCAACCGAATCCAACCCAATATATTCAAACAATTCAACTACTGCTTTATCAAGAGTTTCTTGATCAACAAATACAATATATTTCCCAAGGAGTTTATCAAGAGGGGTTTCATTTTCTGGCATAAACCCCATATTCGATATTTCCGATGCAGATACCAGCTCACCACAGCTGAATTTTAAAATTTCAATATGTGTTTTATCGATTGCCCCGAAGAGTACCTTTAAAATTTCTTCGTCATTATCATTTACTTCCTTCCCTGCGAATAGTCTTGTAGGTTCACTGGATAGTTTTGATAACCACGATCCACTGAAAGCCGCCTCCCTAATTTGTTCTGAGCTAGCTGAGTACCAGACATTCAAAGCTACAGCAGCGATAACGGTTTTAGCTAAATAACCAGAATTCTTAAGATTTTTGCAAGTCGTTACTTCCTGAATCAACGAAGCAGACTTCTTCAGAATCCTCAAATTATTTATTTCTGCCTTTTCCAATATACTTTTTATTTCTTGTTCGTATCCAGTTAGGTCAACCTCAGAAAAAGCTATATCAAAAATTTCTAAAAAACCTAGCGAAAAACTATAACTTCGCGACAAAACCTTCTCGAAAACATCATCAAGATTCTCGTCGTCCAATTTACTTTTATTTCCAACTAATAAAAACCTGACACTATTACCCTCTGCAAGGGTAAAGCATAGCGCCACAATCAAGCGCATGGTTTTTGAATCAACCCTTTCCAAATCATCCACAACAAAACAATGCCCATTTATCTTTTTTAGAGCCTGTTCAAAAATAACATCTTTGAATGCTCCAACAGCCATTCCTAAACTACCAGAGACACCGTCATCTGAATATTTTATAGACTGAAAAGGCTTTATAATATTATCAAACCAACGACCTGAAAATTCTCTACCTGTAAGATACGAAGATATCAGCTTAGATTTAAAGCTTTCAAGTGAATAAACGTCAAAAACTGAGATGTAGTGAAATTCAACATCACCAACTATTTTTTTAAATTCATTATTCACAAAATGAGTTTTTCCTACACCCCATTCCCCATCAAGAAAAACGACTGGCGGGAAACAGTTATCCTTCAACTGTTTATCAATTCGTTCCGCCAAACATCCAAATCCAGTATTGCTCATAATTCCCTCTATAATCAAAATTCGTAGTAACGCAAGCCCAAATAGCTGAACATTCTACCGGGTAGCGCTTCGCCAATACATCCTACTTATCTAAATGGTCCGAGTTGTACTGGTCATAATGATTCCTCACGCAGGGGATGTTCAAAGCTAGCACAGGCTTAATCGCGGTTTAAACCGCTCCCACAAAAGCCGCCACATTTCGAACAAAAACCATAAAAAAGTGCATTTTGCACACCAACCCCGCTAGAATGGAATAAATCCACATACATCGGGAGTGCACCATGTCTGCCCAACTTGAACAACGCCCCGACCCTGCTGCCGTGTTATGCAAGGCTCTCTTCAATGCCGCTGATCAGTTAACGCTGAAGCAGGAGGAGCTAGGCAAGGTGATTGGCAGTAATCGAACCAGTGTTTCTCGCCTGAAGCAAAAAGGTTCGCTTGATCCTGCATCCAAGCAAGGTGAGTTAGCGCTATTGCTGATTCGAGCAGCACGCGCCTTGTTTGCTCTGGCTGGCGGCGATCAGGACTGGATCGCACATTTTATGCGCTCCCCCAACAAAATCACCGGTGGTGTTCCGGCGGAGCAGATTCAGTCCGTTCAGGGATTGATGCGTGTTGTGATGTATCTGGATGCCATCCGGGGCAAGGTCTGATGATTTGGGAGGCCTGCGACGGGCCCGAGCATGTCTGCTCGATCAGTGGCTCTTTATATCGCCTAGTGGAAAATCAGGAGCAAGTGGCCACTACGGGTTATGTCGATACATTGGAAGAACAGGCAGTGCTCGAAGAATTACTGGATAGCTCAAAACCCGACTACCCAACCGACGCGCCCAATGAACTGCATTATCTGCTCAAAACGCCGTTTCGTTACCCGCCTTTGTTGTGGGGATCGCGTTTTGGCCGAGTACACGAACCCAGCCTGTTTTATGGCGGTGCGACTCTGGAGGCGACACTGTCCGAATCGGCTTATTACCGTTTCGTATTTTTGCTGTCTATGGAAGCGAAGCCACCCAAATCCCGCCTGAACACGGAACACACGGTATTCAGCGTGGGCTATGAATCGGAGCGTGGAATTCAACTGCAAAAAGCGCCATTCAATAGCTACCAAGACCAATTGGCTGATCGACAGCACTACTCTGCCTCTCAAGCGTTAGGCACCTCGATGCGTTCAGCCAATATAGAGGCATTCCAATATCTCTCTGCCCGCTCAATAGAACCTGAGGTCTGTGTTGCACTCTACACTCCGTCTGCATTCACTGGCACAGAGCCGCGTTCAATGGAAAACTGGTTGTGTGAGCTGAACGCTGAGCAGGTGACTTTCAAGGCCATTCAATCGTCACAGATTTATCGTTTTTCAAAATTCCAGTTCGAAGTCGATGGGGTATTTCCAACGCCTGCCTGATTCCATCCCGGAAGAACAAAAACGTTCCCATGTAGCGCATGGGAACGTGTACTCAAAAAATATAATTCAGACCATCACATCTCTTCAGACGCTACCGCAGGTATCGAGCGGATATTATCCAGTGACTTCAGGAAAGCCGTAATACTCTGCACTTTTTCGTCAGACAGTTTCTGCCCCAACTGGTACCAGGCCATGTCCTTGACGGCTTGCTCCAGAGTGGCCGCCTTGCCGTCGTGGAAGTAAGGTGCTGTACGGGAAATATCACGCAGTGACGGCACCTTGAACACAAAGCGTTCGCTCTCTTGCTGAGTAACCGCATAACGACCCAGGTCGTGCGTGTTCGGATAGGCGTTGACCATGCCCATTTTCTGGTAGCTGTTGGCGCCCAGCAGGCTACCGTTGTGACACGCGATGCAGCCAGAACCGATGAAGTCTTGCAGACCTTGTTGTTCGACCAGGGTCAGCGCCTTATCGTCTCCCTCAAGGAAACGATCGAAACGGTCTTCTGTGACCAATGTACGCTCAAACGCGGCAATGGCATCAGCAACGTTAGCGTAGGTCAGTGGTGCTTCTTCGGTGGTGTAAACGGCTTTGAACGCTTGAGCGTAGCCCGCCTGTTCCAGCTTGTTGATGGCTGTGTTTTCATCTGGCAAGCCCATTTCAATCGGATTCAGAATCGGGCCTTTGGCCTGTTCTTTCAAATCAGGCGCACGGCCATCCCAGAACTGGGCGATATGGAAACCGGCATTCCAGACACTGGGTGAATTACGATCACCACGCTCCCCCAAAGCCCCCGGCGAAGTGGGCTCGTTATCGACACCCGACTTCAAGCCATCAACACGGTGACACGAGTTACAGGACTGGGTGCCGTTAATCGACAGCGCTGTCTCAAAGTACAGCTTTTCACCGAGGCGAACTTTCTCTGCCGAATCGTTTTCTGATCCCGGCATGGTTTCAGGAAGCGGTTTAAAGAAGTTATTGGCCTGGGTACGCAAGGCCGATGTGTCCAGCGCGACTGAAATCGGCACCATAGCCATCGCAATCACAGAACCGGCCAGTACCTGGCGGACAAAGTTCATAGCGTTATTCCTGGAAGTAAATTGAGGAACAACGACACTACATAACCAACCAGGCATATTTAAGACAAGGAAATCTATCGCGTCGATAGGAAAGGACTAAACAAGACAAATATTGACCTATGTCTATATTCATCAAAACACTCCCCCCATTCTGTGGAAATGAAGGGAGTCAGGGTTCAGCTTCGCAACACCATCACGCTGCAATGGGCATGGCGGACAACCCGTTCCGCATTGGAGCCGACGAAGTAGCTACCAATACCTGGTTTCTGAGCCATCATGACAATGGTGTCAGCCTTAACCTTCTGGGCTTCTTCCAATATTTGCTCATGAATACTGCCACGGCGCACATGGCAGTCGTAGCGATATTGCGCTGGCATATGTTGCTGAATCAGAGCCGTCAGATGTGTTTTAACTTCCTGACGACGCTCCTTCTCTCTGGTCGGATCGACATGGGGGGAACCAGCCTTGTGAATCAGGCTATCGTCCACATAGAGCAGATCAAAGCGCGCTTCAGGTCGATCCCCCACCAGCTGGCAAGCTGCCTTGATCAGAACGGGTAGCTCTTCTTCATGGGCCAGATCGACGGGAATCAGTATATTCATACTCATAACAAATCCTTTAACCTTCAGTCCATCACCGCGTTAGGCAACCACAACACAATATCCGGGAACACCATACAGATAATCAGTACAAACAGGTTCACCAGGATAAATGGGGTCACAGATCGATAGATTTCTCCCATGCCGACATCCGACGGTGCTATCCCTTTTAAATAAAACAGGGCAAAACCGTAGGGAGGCGTCTGAACAGCGATCAGAATATTGATGATCATTAACACACCGAACCAGATCGGGTCGTACCCCAGTGAAACCGCTATCGGTGTGAACAAGGGCGCGCACATCAAAACAATGATGAATTCATCAATAATAAAGCCGAGCAACAGCATGATCAGCTGGAACATGATGATGATCATGATCGGCGGCATGTCCAGACTGCTGGTGAAATCCGCCACCATGCCTTGCACGCCCATCAAGAGATGGAAATTACTGAACAGCGATGCCCCGAGAATAATCCACATGGCAACGCTCACCAGAATTCCGGTTTGCAGACCCGCAAAGCGGAACATCTCCAGTTTGAAACGCTTGAATACAATCGAAAGAACAATGGCTCCAACAACGCCAAGCGCACCAGACTCAGTCGGAGTCGCGATGCCAGTGATGATTGACCCCAGCACCAATACGATCAACAAGATCGACAGCAGGCCATCACGTGCAATTCTGAGCTTTTTCGGCATGGGCAATTGCAGATTTTCTTCATCGGCTGCCGTCTTGGGAGCCTTCTCCGGATTCAGTTTGCAGCTGATCACCACGTAGGCAATCAGACACACCACAGTCAACAATGCCGGGACCATGGCGCCCAGAAACATGCGACCAACGGAATTCTGGGTCGCTGCTGCGAACATAATCATCGGGATACTGGGTGGAATCAGGATTCCCAAAGCGCCACCGGCCATGATGACGCCCAAAGCCATGCGGCGGTCATAACCTCGCTCCAGCATCGGTTTCAGTGCAATTGAACCGGACGTCATGATCCCGGCACCAATGATTCCGACCATGGCCCCGATCATGGAACACACGCCAATCACGCTGATGGCCAGAGAGCCGCGCACCTTGCCCAGCATCATCTGGCTGGCATTAAACATGGCGTCGCCGATACCAGACTTGGTCAACAACTGCCCCATGTAGATGTACAAAGGAATGGCCAACAAAATAAAGCTGAACAGAGTCGACTCAATCGTCGTTGGCACCAGATTGAAAATCGCGTCGCCCCAGGTTAAATAACCAACGACCATGGCAATGCCGCCAAGAGCCAACCCCACCTGGGCGCCCAGAGCGAATGCCACCAGAATACAGCCGAGCAGAACGGCAGTGAGTAATTCAATTCCCATTGCTTTCTCCTCAGGAAATCTTGTTGTCTGATCCGCTTGCCGGATCGCTGGAAAAATCGTCTTCGTCGCTGCTATCGGCCTCATCCGTTGCCAGCAGAGGCGCACCCATCACGAGGCGATACACATTGGTAATAAAGTCTCGGGCCAATTGCAGCCAGAACAGGCCAGCGGCAACAACGATCATGACCCAGAAATGCCACATGGGCGCGGACCACTCACTTTGGGTGCGGTAGTCGAATTCAATCGCTTCTTCGTATTTTCCCAGCGCCATAATGATCATCACGTACAGGAAAAACATGCCGAGTACGCCAGTCAGTAAATCGAACACCCTGCGCGTGGTACCCGAGACCTTCAGATAAAGAATATCGACATTAATATGGGCACGTTTTTGCTGGGCGTAAGCACCACCCAATGCAGCGACATAACCAAACAGAAACAGAGCGGTGTCGTACCCCCAAATGGTTGGTGCATCCAGCACGTAACGGGAGAACACCTCAAAGGCAACAACGCCCGCCAGAAACGGCATCAACATGGCGGCCAAATGACCTGCCAGCATTACTATCGTGTCGCTTGCGCGGCACAGGTATTTCAAACTCAAAGTCACCATATTCGGCATCCGTCTGGTGAAAACTGCAAAAGGGTGATTCAAAACAAAAGGCGCCGCCGGTCATCACCGGAACGACGCCTGCAAACATCAGTTAGAGGTTTTCTTCAGAATCTCAATCAACTGCTTGCTGTACTTGTCCTTTGCTGCGTATTCGTCGAATAAGCCAGCACCAGCAGTTTTCCAGGCAGCCTTATCAGCATCACTTGGTTCAGGGCTCCACTTCAGGCCCTTGCTTTCCATTTCTGCTACGGCTTCCGCTTCCCACTTTTTCGACAAACGCAGTTGATCAGCTGCATGCATTTCTGTTGCTTTGCGCACAGCGGCTTTCAGCTCTTCTGGCAACTTTTTCCAGGCGTTGCGGTTAACAACAATCGGCAACACTTGAGCACCGGCCAGAGGCAATTTGTACATGTACTGGGCGACTTCTACGTGGTTGCCGTCACGGTGATCAATCATGTTAGAGCCGATGGAACCATCAATAACGCCCGTCGCCAGAGAGGTATAGATTTCAGACCAGGCCAGCGACACAGGAGAGGCGCCGAGATTACGCAGGAACTTGCCGTAAGCACCCGGAGCACGGATCTTCATGCCCTTGAAATCGGCAACGGAGTTAATTGGCTTTTTGGTGATGACGTAAACAGGTGGTTGAATATAAGGCTCCAGCCAAACCATCCCCTGGGAGCCATAGGCTTTCTCCAAAACCTTGTCCCAGCCTTTTTCATGGAACAGGGAATAGAGTTCATCGGTATCGGAGGTACCACCAGGCAAACCGATTTCCACCACACCGGCAGGCAGCTCACCAGCATGCATGGACTGGAACGGAGCACCCATCGTCACCAACCCGGATTTGACGGCTCCTAACAGACCAGCTGACCCGACACCCTCACCGGAATACAGAATCTGCACCTTGATACGACCTTCCGACAAGGTCTCGATATTCGTTGCCAGGCTTTCGTATACCTCACCGAACGCAGTACCACGGCTGTACAGATTGGAGAAACGCCAGTTGTGCTCAGCCGCTGCGGCGGTTTCGGTAATCAGGCTGGCACCAGCCGCCAGCAACATGGCGGAACCCGCCACGACAGAGCGAATACTCTTGGTTATTTTCAACATACTCAGCTGTCCCGTATTTCGGTGGCTCCTCTGGTGATCCAGAGTGAGCGATAATTGGTTTTATTGCCGCAGGGAAGCCAGAGTCTCCCGACTGCGTAAAACCATATTTTCAAAACCCCATGGAGGGTTAAATCCAGTGGAGCTTACGTAAAGGTTGACGCCACCTAACGTAAGTACAAAAATCAACCAATCTTACGTTTGGCAGTTTGTCATAAAATGGCTGTTTTCACCCTCGATTTGCACTAAAAAAAGGCACACGACATGAACAGAAAATACTCTCTGGGCCAACTGGGTGACTACGAAATCAAACAGCTCAGAATTTTCAAAACCATTGTGGAATGTGGTGGCTTCAGTGCCGCAGAAGCCCAGCTGAATATCAGCAGGCCAACCATCAGTATTCACATTGCCAACCTTGAATCTCGTCTGAATCTGACACTGTGCAAACGCGGGCGCGGCGGCTTTTCCCTGACCGAAGAAGGCAAGGTCATTTATCAGCAGACTCAACACCTGCTGGAGGCGCTGGAAGGCTTCCGCAATACCATCAATAACCTCAGTTCCTTCCCCTCCGGGCGATTGAGGCTGGCATTAAGTGACACATTTTCAACCGATGATCGCTGCCAACTCAGCACCATTCTCTACCAGTATCACCAGGAAGCACCGGATGTTGAGCTGGTTATCAGCGTCGATCACATGGTCGATATGGAACGTAGAGTGCTCAATGACGAGCTGGACATCGCCATTATTCCGTATCACCGCGAGCTGGAAGGGCTGGACTACATACATTTGTTTACCGATCGCTGTTTTCTTTACTGTGGCCGCCAGAACTCCCTGTTCAAACTGAGGGAGGAAGAACTGACTGACGAGCGCATCAATCAGGTTCCCGTGGCCCATGGCGGCGTCAAACCTCACGAAGAAGCCTACAGTCAAATTGTCGACCTGAACCTGACCGCCATCGCCTACCACTACGAAGCCCGTATCGCCCTGCTGCGTTCTGGTGTTTATGCGGCCTTCTTGCCAGCAGCGTATGCTGAGCCCTGGGTAAACAGCGGTGAAATCCGTGTGATTGCACCAGATCGCCGTTTTTACACACTAGGAGCCGCCGCAATCAGCAAGAAGAGCGCTGAGCCCAATCGCGCCAGATCCCTGTTTCTGAAAACGGTACACCAGATTCACTCAGGAGCCGGACTTCCAGCTCCCTACTAGCTCCATACAAGGCCTTCAGCAACAGTCCTCGGACCAAGGCACCAAAAAAATCAGAATCAGAATGATGCTTCGATACAGTGCATTTTTACGATGGCGAATACCGGGACAGCCAGTTACTGCTGACCCCAACAGATATGACAAAGCAGACAAAAAGGTTGAAAGTTTCAACCTAAGGCTTAATCCCTAAGTATCAAATCCAGACTGACGAAGGACTTAAAAGCTCTTATTCCAGTATCAATGGCCTGAAGCAAGGCTCAAAGACTCAGACCGAGCTGCATAAAAAAGATAGAGGGCACAATAGGCGGTGAGCGATAAGCGGTAAAAGAAAGGGGCACACAAGACAGAGACAAAAAAACCCTGAACAGGGGCAAAGAGTGCTTCGTCCGAAACGGGGCAGAACCGTGAAGAATACGAGCACTGTCTCCTGGCTCAGGAAAACCGGGAAACCGTGTGCCAAAGCCCCTAAATGGTGAAGGCCATGTGGGATTAGGGGCTATGGCAAAAAAGAATCAGAAGTAATAGTCAATCGTGGCGTACAGAGCGCTGTAATCACCTTCACCAACCATTCCATCGCGGTTAATAAAGCCGTCCTGGGTGAGGTACTCCAGGTAAATCCAGCCTTGGCCGTAGTTATAAGTCACACCCGGCGAAAAGGCGGTGACATCCCCAGCGACATTGCCATCGGTACCCGCAGAGGCCTGGGTTGCATCCAGGAACCAGAACCAGTCGCCAGAGGTATAACCCAGCAGCAAGGCTGCTCTGTCATTCTTAACCTCGTCACCCCCCAATGCATTGAGGTTGCCTTCTGGCAGCTCACGACGAGTTCCCATGTACTCCGCCTGAACCGTCACTTGATCGAACTGACCGGTGTAATAAGCCACCCAGGCACTGTGTTCGCCGTTTACGGGATGCTCACCCTCAGCGTCATTCAGCGCCTGCAATTTACCGGACTGCAGCGACATACCCACTTTTTGGTCTTTCGCGAATTGGTAAGCTGCGTTAGCAACCAGAGTCTTCACCTTGCGGTAAGTGGTTGGAGAACCCCAGTGGCCATTGTCAGACTGGGTATCAGTACTGCTCTCACCCCAATCATCCGCGTGGAAATAAGCAGCGTCATAAGAAATAGCGGAGACAGAACCTGACAACTTCACACCAACGTCCATCTGGTCGCCATAACCACCCAACAACATATCGCCAGGCCAGTTGTTGTAGGTCTTCCAACCAAAAGGAACCTGTGATTTACCGACCTTAACCTGCTTGCTCTCATCAATTTGATACGCGACCCAAGCCTTGTGCAGAGAGAAGTTATCGCCGGTAGAGTTTTCAGACGCACGCGTGTAAGCGCCGGGACCGTAGCGCATTTCTGCCGACATAGACCATGGGCTGCCTTCCTTCTGATCGTCAAAATACAGAATCAGCGCTTCATCACCGATAAATCCACCCTCGTTATCTGAAATCACATCCGCTGTTTCAGCCGGATCACCGTCATTGCCAACGTAAGTGTAATTAATCCAGATACCACCACTGATTGCCGGTGAGGCCGTAACCTGAACGGAAGCCAGCGAAGCCGCCAGAAGCGCCGCAGGCAATGCCAGACGTTTAACGCTTTGATGTGTCTCGCCAATTACAGAAAGCCGTTTGTTGTCCACAGTATTGTGTCTCCGCTGTTCATCTCTTCTAGTGTTTTACGGCGCCGATAGCGCCGTGGTTGAGCCATCGTTCCAAAGAGGTTCTTGTGGATAAATTCACCCCCGTCTAAGTAAAGGTTTATGGGAACAAACCTAAACGGAACAACAGCCAATCGTTAAACAAGGCTACAAGCCCATGAATACTGGCCTTCTGACAATTTTCGAGAACCCGGAAGCGACCACATATGTATTGAAACTACGACCTTCGACCCCTATGCCTGATCAGGCCAAAGCTGCCAATGTCTATACCTACCAGAGAGTAAATTCCATCCAATAAACGACGGTTCATGAAAATTCGTCGCCAATAGCAAGAGGAAAGACATAAGCCTGGGATGGACAGAACGCATCTAAAGATGGGTTTTCATCCCACCACACCCCTGTTTTCAGCAGGCAAATGAATCGCATCAGAGGAACGAGCAGATGGGCTCAGCGAGCGAACACAGCCGTTAAAACGACAGGCAAAAAACAGACGAGACAGCCGCCCTGAAACCAGGGTAGCCAAACAGCAAGAAAAACCGACAGGAAGAAAAAATCGAGCGATAGCGCCAGAGAGGCGCTTCAGACATTTACAAATTAAAACACAGGCGCCCGCTAACACAGACGCCCGTAATCGCAGGCTCAGGCATTCACGTGCTCAAGGGTATCGTTCAGGGCCTTGCCCATCTTCTCAACGATCTCATCAACCTGGGAGCGTGTTGTGATCAGAGGAGGACAAATCGCCAGAGAGTTAGCCACCGGACGACTGATCAGGCCATGCTCCTGACAGGAGTTAGCTGCAAAATAGCTGACACTGGCATCCGGGAACGCTTCTCCGGTCTCCTTGTTGGCAACCAGTTCCACAGCACCAATCATGCCTTTGCCGCGCACTTCCCCGACCAATGGATGGGCTTCAAACTCACGCAGACGAGTCTGCAGATACGCACCGGTTTCTGCTGCAACGGCAAACAGATTTTCCCGCTCGTAAATTTCCAGAGTTTTCAGCGCGACAGCTGCCGCAACGGGATGTGCAGAGTAGGTATAACCATGCCCAAACACTCCTAACTGCTTGCACGGCTCAATCATGGCTTCATACATGTCACCTGGAATAACGGACGCAGAAATTGGCACATAAGACGCTGACAACTGTTTGGCGAAACTCATCAGATCCGGTTTGATGTTCATGGTGGTGGAGCCGAAGTCATTGCCGGTACGCCCAAAACCACAGATCACTTCATCGGCCCAGAACAGAATGTCGTGCTGATTCAGCAGCGCCTGGACTTTCTCGTAGTAACCATCGGGTGGAACGATGACACCACTGGCACCAGTAATTGGCTCAGCGATAAAGGCCGCGATGGTTTCCGGCCCTTCACGCAGGATCAGCGCTTCCAGATTTCCAACGATGCGGTCAACAAATTGGCTTTCTGATTCTCCCGGCAATCGCCCGCGATAATAATGCGGCGCATCGGTACGCAGAATCCCCAAAGCATCAACCGGCAGGTCAAAGTTTGCCTGGTTGATGGGCAAGCCGGTCAGACAGGCCGCGGCCACAGACACACCATGGTAAGAGCGCTCACGGGCGATGATCTTGCGCTTTTCGGGTTTGCCGATGGCATTAAAGTAATAACGCAGCAGCTTGATTTGGGAGTCGTTGGCATCGGAACCGGAGCTGCCCATGAATACGCGAGCATTGTCCACCGGCACCATGGCCGATAACTTGTCGGCCAATTCCATACCCGGATCATGAACCTTGCTGCTGAACATGTGTGCATACGGCAGGGTTTCCATTTGCCTGGTCGCCGCTTCCACCAGCTCAGCGTTACTGAACCCCAAGGACGCACACCAGAGTCCTGACATCCCTTCCAGATACTGTTTGCCCTGATCATCGTAGATGTAAACGCCTTCGCCTCGAACCACCTTCATTTGCTCAGGGCTGGCGAAATTCGTCGTAGGATAAATCATATGAGACATAATTTTCTCTCTCCTGCTCACACCAGAACCCCCGTTCTGGTGGCACTGAAATTCTTTGGCATCACAACGGACACCTTGATCAAAAAAACGGTGGTGTAACCCTAACCCGGATATTTCACGAGCCACCATGCAGTCATGCCTCTACAAGAATGAGTTTCCTGCTGCGCCAGGTTGGTGTCTAAAATCCCGGTCTATCGAGTCTTAATCTAATTTCGAGCA
>PBNY01000091.1 GCA_002723385.1 Oceanospirillaceae bacterium
TCGGTTTTGTTTGGGTTTTGGCGAATGCAAATTTAACCGGTTTTACTGCCGTTCTCATTTTCCACGCTTAAATGCGATGAACCTAAAAATAGGGCCAAGCTTTCACCCACATAACAAGCCAATATCAAAGGCAACAAGCATCTGCTGTTGTTTTCTCGATTGGTTTTATATGTTTTTTTGTTATACGGCTAAGCACCATTCACTCAGACGTATTTATCGACCTTAAAAGACCGCCTGCCTGATAATCCTTTACAAGTTAATGATCTTAGAATGAGAGCCATATGCATTGTTGTTATATGGTCTATTGCTATATGGTCTGTTGTTATATGGCCTGTTTTTATATAGGCGTAGATTATCCTTCCACCTGATAACGGTCGGAATAATAGGGCCAGATGCAATGTCATTAACTTAGGTGGTAGGAGCGGGCGCGCAGGCTTGCCCGCGATTTTTAAGCATATTCATCGGCCTCAAGAGGCCTCCTACCTGAAAATATTTCTGCTAAGTTAATGGCATTGCTTGATGAGGCCATATATCGCAGAAAAAATTAAACACTCAAGTAAGTTTCAACCTCCTGTAAGTTGTCCTGCAATTGTTGAGTGTCTCCATCAAATACGACTTTGCCTTTGACCAGCACCACATGACGATCACAGAGGTTCTTTAATACCTCGATGTTTTTATCCACAATCAGTGTGGATATTCCGGTCTCTTTAATATGAGCAATCACCTCCCAGATTTCTTTTCGAATCAGCGGGGCTAGGCCTTCTGTTGCTTCGTCGAGAATCAATAATTCTGGGTTGGTTAGTAAGGCACGACCAATGGCGAGCATTTGCTGTTCGCCGCCGGAAAGTTGAGTGCCTAAGTTGGTAAGTCGCTCCGATAGCCTAGGGAAGGTTTCCAGTACTCGGTCATAATCCCAGTGGCATTCGCCATTGATGCTAGGGCGTGCTGCCATTTGCAGGTTTTCTTTTACGGTCAGGTTATGGAACATGCCGCGTCCTTCTGGCACATAGGCAATGCCTTGTCGCATCCGTTGCCAGGTGGGGAGTTGCCCCACATCTTGACCATTAAAATGCACTTGACCACTGCGCGGCGTTACCAAACCCAATAAAGACTTGAGGGTGGTGGTTTTGCCCATGCCGTTGCGTCCCATCAGGCTCATGGTCTGACCGGGATGAAGCTCAAAGTCGATGCCATGTAAGATGTGACTTTCGCCGTAAAAACTGTGCAGCCCCTGCACATGTAACAGGTTTTGCATATCAGATTACCTCGTCGCCTTGGCCCAAGTAGGCTTCTTTTACCTTGCTGTTGTCTCTGACTTCTTCAACGCTGCCGGTGATCAAATGTTGGCCATTGACCATCACGGTGAGTTGGTCAGATAACTCGAAGACAGCGTCCATGTCGTGCTCAACCAAGACAATGCAGTAGTCTTTTTTCAGCGTTTTGAGCAATTCGATGATGAGTTGAGACTCTTCGTGACCCATGCCAGCCATCGGTTCGTCAAGTAATAAGACGGATGGCGCTGTGGCCAAGACCATGGCGATTTCCAGTTGTCGCTGTTCGCCGTAACTGATGTGGCTGGCGATTTCGTCCCGACGCGATTCCAGACCAACTTGGGCCAGAGCCTGGTCGGCCATTTCTTCCAGCAATTGACTGCTGTTTTTGGGTAAGAAAATGTTGAAGCTACCGCCAACTCGACGTTGGGCGGCAATGCAGCAGTTTTCCAGGCACGTCACTTGAGGGTAAATATTGGTTTTCTGGAAACCTCGGCCAATGCCACGGCGAGCAAAATCATAGGGGCGAATATCGTTAATGCAGTCGCCGTTATGGATAATGCGTCCAGCGGTGGGTTTATACGTACCGCACAGCATGTTCAGTAAGGTGCTTTTACCTGCACCGTTAGGCCCAACGATGCCGTGCAAAGAGCGCTCATGAAAACGCAAACTCATATTGTCGAGGGCTTTGACGCCTCCCCAGTATTTGCACAGCCCCTCGGTTTCTAGCACGACAGTGCTTTCCGATCTTGCATGAGCTTCCGATGCGGCGTGGGCTTCCGATATGGCGTGAGCTTCTGATGTATCGTCAGCTTCAGCCAAATTAGCTTGAGAGAGCTGAGATGGAGATTGAGATAGCGGTGATTCACTCATTTGCGACGCTCCACCAAGTTATCGATGACGCCAGCCAAACCCGATTTGAACAGCATCACCATTGCGATGATCATGCTGCCCATAAGCAGCAACCAGTGTTGAGTCAGATGTTCGAAGGTGTAATGCAGACCTTCGTACACCACGGTTCCTAAGATGGCACCGTAAAGGCTACCCATGCCGCCCAGAATCGACATGACCAAGGCCGTACCAGAGGTTTGCCAAGACATCATGGAAGGGTTCACATAGCCGTATTGCAGTGCAAACAGATACCCTGCATAAGCGGCTAAAGCCGAGGCCATGCAGTAACTGATCAGGCGGAACAAAAAGACGTTGTAACCGAGAGCTGTGGTACGAGCTGGGTTGTCTTTCACGGCTTCCATGATTCGACCGAAACGAGACCCCGTCACCACTTTCCAAAATACCAAGCAGTTGAACAGCGACAGTAAGCAGAAGTAGTAAAAATGCATCGGATCGTCGAGATTAAAGAACGACAATCCAAACAGACTGGTGTCAGGTTTGGTGAAAATAAATAGGCCATCATTTCCGCCAAATTCCACCGAGTCTGAGAAGAAATAGAAGCACATTTGGGCGATGGCCAGGGTAATCATGATCATGTAAATACCGCTGGTTCGCAGCACAATCACACCCACAACCAAGGCGATGAGCGCTGCAATCACGCAAATGTAGAAGGTGTACACCCAGAAATTCACGGCTTCGTATTCAGGGGCAATCATGATGAATAAATATCCCCCAAGGCCGTAAAACATCGAGTGACCTAGAGTGATCATGCCGCAGCGACCGACTAGGTAGTCCAGCGACATCACAAACATGGCGAAGATCACCACGCTAGTCAGTTTGTTTACGTAAAACTCGTTCTGTTCTAGAAACAGCGGCAGCAGCAGTGCCAGTGGAAAAAATATCCAGACGAACCAGTTTTCGGCTTTTTTCAAGAAAAACATGGGGCTACCTCATTTCTGGCTGGAGAACAGACCTTCAGGCTTGATCAGCAAGATCACCGCCATCAGGATGTAAACGATCATGGAAGACACACCCGGTACCAGTACCGAGGCAAAGGTATCCACCACCCCCACGAGTAAGGCCGCGACAAAGGCACCTTTGATCGAGCCCATACCACCGATGACCACCACCACAAAACAGGTGATCAGAACGTGTTCGCCCATGCCGGGCACAATCGAAATCATCGGTGCTGCGACCACGCCCGCTAAAGCCGCTAGCATCACGCCAGCACCAAACACCAGGGTGTATAGCTGATTAATATTGACCCCTAGGCACTCGACCATTTCACGATTGGATTCTCCAGCACGGATTAACATACCAATGCGAGTGCGGTTAATGACGAGGTATAAGGCTCCGGCCAGTAGCAAACATAAGGCCGCAACGAACAGTCGATAGACTGGGTATTCGACCAGCTCGGTCAAATGGATCGAACCACTGAGTAGTTCAGGGACAGGCACCCCAAGAGGGTCATCTCCCCAAAGGATGCTTTGCAGTGCGTTAAACACGAAAATCATACCAATGGTCAGCAGCACCTGATCCAAGTGATTACGTTTGTACAGGCGATGAATCAGGGTCTTTTCGATTAGCACCCCCAACCCCAGCGCCAGGGCAGCAGAAATCAGCGCACTGAGTAAAAACTGATCGGTCAGTTGAAAGAAATACCAGACCAGATAAGCACCAACCATGTACATGGAACCATGGGCGAGATTCAAAATCCCCATGACGCCAAACACCAAGGTCAGGCCAGAAGCGATTAAAAATAGCAACAAGCCGTACTGTAGACCGTTCAGCAGTTGCACAAGGAAAATTGCAAAATCCATAGGAATATCCTGGGGAATTGGGCGTACTCAAGGTGGCTAAACTCAGCCGACAGGGGCGTCAGCTAGGTTCAGCGGAATAAATAGATGATGAGTCAGTTGGTTGGGTGGCTTAACCGAGAGCCTTATTTAGACGCTCAAGCACACCCAACCAGTGTTAGCCCTTATTTCATTTTGCAGCCACGAGCTGGGTCTTCCAGCGCTTCGGCAGCGACACCAATAACCCGGTTTTCACCGTTTTCTACGGTTCTCAGGTAAATGGTCTGAATAGGGTTGTGGGCACGAGAAAAGGTGAAGTCGCCACGAGGGCTAGGGATGGTCAGAGACTCCATCGTTTGGATGAGCTTGCCCTGATCACTGATATTTCCCTTCAGTTGATCCACGGCCATGGCGATCAGCAGGCCGGTGTCATAACCCTGTACGGCATACAAATCGGCTGGCTTGCCAAAGGCTTTTTCGTAGTCGGCACGGAACGCATGGTTGGCAGGGTTATCCAGACCATCGGCGTAATGCAGACCGGTGATGACGCCCTCTGCGGCATCGCCTTGTGCGGTTAATGTGCCTTCGGTTAGGAAGCCGCTACCCAACAGCGGAATTTTGCCGCTTAGGCCCATGGCGTTGTAATCCTTAACAAATTTAACGGCACCACCACCGGCGAAAAAGACAAAGACCGCGTCAGGCTTAAGTGAAGCAATATCGGTGATGTAAGACTGGAATTCAGTTTTTGGGAAAGGCACCATGATTTTCTTCAAGACCTTACCGCCACCGGCTTTGAAGGATTCCTCAAACGCGGCCAGGCTTTCCTTACCAAAACCGTAGTTCCAACTCATGGTCACAACTTTTTTGTAGCCTTTATCCAGCGCGGCTTTGCCCATTGGGTAGGAGGGTTGCCAGGCGGAGAACGAGGTACGAAACACATTCGGCGCACACCATGGGCCCGTCGCGGCATTGGCTCCAGCGTTAGGGATGATGACTACCGGTTTTTTATTACGCAGTACCTTCAACATCCCCATGGCGACACCGGAATGTACCGGACCGATAATAAAATCAGCTTTTTTCTGGCTCATCAAAGACGTTGCGATTTCAGGAGCACGATCAGGGCGTGCCTCGGTATCCATTTCAATAAATTCGATGTTACGGCCATGCAGCTTATCAGCGTGCTGTTCCAATGCCAGTTTCATACCATTACGACCAGCGTCACCTAGCGCGGCATAAACCCCGCTGAACGGCAGCATCACGCCAACCTTGATGGGTTTATCCGCCGCAGCGGTAGGGGCAGACCAGCCCGCTAGCGAAACAATCAGTGCCGACGCCAGGGTCAGCAAGGAGGTGTGTTTTTTCATGATTCAGCTCTGAGTAGAGTTATTGTTATTGTCAGCGGAGAGCCTGGAATAGTCGGGCTCCCTGGTCTGATCATTAGAAAGCGCTGCTGAAAACACCAATAGCCAATTCTTGCAGGCTTGTATCCACAAATTGCATATGGGGGCTGGCTCACTCAAATCGCCCGAGAAGAGGCATTTTCATCCGTTAGATAAATAAAAAAACGGGTCCAATATGGACCCGTAAAGGAGTATCAGCCGCTACGTGAGCCTGAGCTGGCTGATATTTGGGCGTTGATGGGCCGTGCGAGTGGTGGCCTGCTTTTTAAGGTCTGTTTCTTAAGGTCTAGTGATTAAGGATTCGTTATTGAAGCTGGGGCGGCTTGCCCGCCAGCAAACGTGTGTTTTGCCATTCTTCTTGACTGCGAGCCGCAAATTGACCGGGAACGTTCAGAAGAATCTCGAAAAAGTCTTCGTTAAAGCGGTCTTGCAGCGCCTGGTTGCGGTCTTTGACACGTACTACGAACACATCTTGAATGTTTTGATGATCGAAGGTACGCCAACTCTGAGGCCCTTTTAAGCCGGTGTAGTGATGGCCTTCAAATGCCGAAATCAGGCGCTCGGTTGAGAGACTCTTAGTACGTTCAACAGCGTCACGGAATTGATACAAAATACTGTAAGTGGAGGCTGCGGAACTGGAAGGATACCCTTCGTAGCGTTCAACAAAGCCTTCGACAAAGTCAATGCCAGGCTGGTAGCCATATTGATAAGGAATTTTCCAGCACCAAGGGACTGTGCTTACCACGCCTTGGAGTAACCCCACGCCTGTGACACGCACGGTATCCAGAGTTAACCCAGGAACCACAATGGTCATTTTTGACTTCAGCCCCATGGTATGGGCGATCTGCATCGCGGTGGCGAGATCGTCACCCGCTTGAGTGAGAATCAACACATCTGCACCTGAGTTTTCTGCCGCTTCCATAGCGGCTTGAATGTCCCGATAACTTGGGCGAGGAAAGGGAATCTTGGTCCCAGGATGTTGGCTGGTATCCTCGGTACGGGTAAAGACCCGCATGGAGGCCTCTGTTGAATGACCCCATGCATAATCCGCCGAGGCATAAAACACCCGCTTTCCGGCTAAGGATTGGTTGATGTGCATGGATAAAGCCTTACTACTCATCCAGGCATTATAAGATTCACGAAAAATATGTCGGTGGCCATGAACACCTGTGGTGCCATTCGCATAAGAGTGGGCGCTGAAGAACAGTAAGCGATGTTTGGCGGCCTCTTTTCCGGCGGCAATCGCCACCGCGCTGGAAATGCCACCAAATACCATGGCAACCTTCTCGCGAGCAAAATACTCCACAGCGGCCCGAGCTTTTGCGGGTTTAGAAGCTGAATTGCGGATCAATAATTCAACTGGCCGCCCCAAAATGCCACCGCTGGCGTTAATCTCATCCACCGCCATCAGCGCCGCTCGGGCTTCAGCGATGCCCATCTCCTTGTAGGGACCTGAAGACGGATACAAAAAACCTAAACGAATCGGGTCAGGGGCTGCGATCACTGGACGAGCCAGAGACATACTCAGTAGTACGATAAAACAACCCACAAGCCAACCGGGGTTGGCGCAGCGAGATAACATAGCATTCATGGCTGAGCTCCAAATTATTGTTATTGTTCTGGAGCCTTTATCAAACCTGGGATGATGTAGATGCTCTAGCCAGTCTTTGTAAAGCGTTGTCCAAAAAATGCAGACTGGCTTATTGCGTGTTCGCCGGGGTCATCGTACGAGACAAGCCATAAACCAAACTACCCAGCACCACGCCCCAGAACGCCGAGCCAATACCAAACACGCTGATGCCTGAAGCCGTGGTCATAAAAGCCACCAGCGATGCATCCAGATGCTGTTTGTCTTCCATTGCCACCATCAGGCTGTTGCTGATCGCGCCCAGTAACGCTAACCCGGCGATGATGGCGATCATTTCTGATGGAAAACTGGTGAAGAACAACACGATGGAGCCGGCGAACAGGCCACCGATGAGATAGAACACGCCGTTGGCAATACCGGCCATGTAGCGTTTGTTCGGGTCAGGATGTGCATCCGGGCTGGTGCAAATTGACGCGGTGATGGCCGCCACAACTATGGTGATGCCACCAAAAACCGCGGCCGGTATGGAAGCCAGCGACAAAGCGGAGATGACCGGGCGGGTAGATACCTGATACCTGGCGGTTTTCAGAATTGCAAAGCCCGGCAAAAACTGCCCAGTCAGACTGACGATCACCAGAGGTAATGCCAGGCTCAGGGTCGATCCTAGACTCCACTCCGGCATGATCAGCGTCGGCGATGCCAGCTCCAGTGTCAGTGATGAAAGATCCGCATCCAGCGCCGTCACCGACAACACAAATCCCAGCAAGACCATCATCACCAGAAAGTAGCTGCGGCTCACCACTTTAAAACAGACAAACGCCAGTACCATCAGTGTGGCGATCAGGGGTACGGACTCCAGTGTGCGGAATGCCCCTAATCCGAAGTCAAACAGAATCCCCGCCATCATGGCGGCCGCGACGCCCCGAGGAATCAGATTCACAACCCAGTCAAACCAGCCGCTGACACCGATAATAAACAGCATTACAGCGGCAGTAATATAAGCTCCCACAGCTTCGTTCAGTGATAACTCGGGAAACAGCGTCACCAGCAAGGCCGTACCGGGGGCCGACCAGGCCGTCACTATCGGTACCTTGAGCCAGGCACTGAGACCAATGCTGGTAATGGCAGCTCCCATCGAAATCGCCCACACCCAGGAGGTCATCATCTGCTGGTCAATCCCGGCGCTGTCAGCAGCCTGAAACACAATCGCCAGTGGCCCAGAATAGGACACCAACACCGCCATCAGACCGGCCACTAGTGTGGATGCCGAAACATCTTTCAACATGAGAAACTCCTGTGGATGAGGTCACGGCCTGAGCCGGAAAAATCAGGCTACTGAGGAAGCACAAAAAGCCACTATCCATTTTCCGATTTTTGTTATCCACTCCCTGCATTCGAGATGTCATAACTGACCGGCAGGTTGACAGAGACCACCAGACAAGAGTTACCTGTGGTGTTGCGCCTAGGGTTTCGCCATCAAACCCGCACTATCTAATAACAAAAACAAGCAATAACAAAAACAAGGGTTGCCGCTATATGAGCAAACTCATCGATCTGAGAAGGACGTTTCAGGAGGGAAGGAAATTACCTATCAACTCGCTCGATCAAGGCATTCTGCAATCCTGGCAACGCTGTGCCGGGATGGGGTTGAGCATGAATGCACACGCCGACTACCAGCGACTGGAAGGTCGCTCGCTGGAGCGCCTGCTTAACCATAATTCGGCCTTGTTGCATGCCGCTCGGCCCCATATGGATCGCCTCTACGATGCTATTGCCGGAGCGGGATGGTCAGCACTGTTGACCGACTGCCAGAACGTCGCCATTCATACTCTCCATTCGCAGCGAATGGATGATCATCGCATTGCCAGTGCTTTTCGGACTGGCGCCTTGCTGGGAGAAGCCGAAATTGGCACCTCGGCCATGTCCTGCGCGCTGGCCGACAAACGCTTCACTCGTGTCTATGGCTTTGAACACTACAACGAATTTCATCGCCAGTTTCATTGCGCTGCCACTCCAATTCTTGACCCGCAAGGACACGTCTGTGGTGCTCTCGACATTACCAGCGCCAGCCCGGATGCCAGCGAAGGTATCTTCCTGCTGTTGCAGCAATGCGCACGTAATATCCAGACCGAGATGATTCGCCAGCTCGATCAGGCGCGGATTCTGATGCTAGGGTTTGAACCCATCAGTGGTCTGACCCCGGATGCCATGGTGATTGCCCTGGATGAGCAGGGCGATCTGATCGCGGCCAATCTGTTGGCCAGTCAGGTGCTTGGAATCTGTCTGCAATCGCGTCAGAGTATTCCTTTCGAACAGGTGTTTGATACGCCCTTGAGCCGCCTGGGTCACTCCACACAACAACCTTGTCTGCTGCGCTTGCACAACGGCGTTAGCCTATATGCCATGAAGGGGCAACGTGCCGCTGCTTCGGTCTCCAGCGGACACACAAACGATTTTTCCGGCAGCAGCGAAAACCCGATCAGTTTCGGCGATTCGGCCATTTTGGTTGGTATGAACAAGGCATTGAGAGTCATCGACCGATTGCCGGTACTGGTTCTGGGAGAGTCAGGAACCGGCAAGGAAATTATGGCCACAGCGCTGCATCAGTCCAGTCCCGCCGCCAGCGGGCCTTTGATCTCACTGAACTGCGCCGCAATTCCAGAAAACCTGATTGAAAGTGAACTGTTCGGTTACCTGCCAGGAGCCTTTACCGGAGCCAGCAAACAGGGCGCGGCTGGCCATCTGCGTGACGCCGACGGCGGCACTCTGTTTCTGGATGAAATCGGCGATATGCCCATGGCTCTACAAACCCGACTGTTGCGGGTGCTGGAAACCCGCGAAGTCGCGCCTCTTGGTGGCAGTCAGAGCTACAAGGTTAACTTCCAGCTGATCTGTGCCACACACAAGGGTCTGCCCGAGCTGATTGAACGAGGAGAATTCCGGCAGGATCTCTACTATCGCATCAATGGTTTTCGCCTGACCCTGCCTGCTTTGCGCCAACGGCAGAACCTGTTGACGCTGGCTCAGGGCATTCTGGCAGAACTGGCCGGAACTCGGACGCCGCGTTATCTGAGCGAGGAACTGGCAGCGGCCATTCAGGCGTTTGACTGGCCCGGCAACGTGCGCCAGCTCAAACATGCACTGATTTACGCCGACGCTATGGCCGAAGCAGATGAGCCGCTGACGCTGGCAGATTTGCCTGATGAATTGCAGGATGTCCTGTGTGAGTTTCAGTCGTCCTCGACTCCGCTCAACCGCAACGACACTGCCAGCCCGAACCAGCTCGATCAGCATAATCTCAGACTGATTGAAGACACTCTGCAACGCTTCGACGGTAACGTCAGCAAAGCCGCTGCTCATCTCGGCATTGCTCGCTCGACCATTTACCGCAAACGTTCGCGGCCTGTCTGAGTCGTTTGATCTCGTTCACTGTCCACCGCATCAGGCCATCTACTAGGTCACATCATCGCCACCCTCACTGTCCTGGCCTGCAACAGTCACCTTCTGAAAGACTGTTGCAGGCTGCAACACCTTTTTATCGATACATTCATAAGCCATTGTTTTAAAAGATTTTTTATCCCTGGCCTGTGGTTTGCTCAAGTCCCTTTGCCAAACAAAAAATATAACAAGGGTACGACTTGTGAACACACAACCGAAAACCTCGCGCCTGCACCGCGCTCTGGCTGCCGCCACCCTCTGCGCCTTGACGACATTGACCGGCCCAACCCAGGCGGCACAGATTGCCACTGATCCGGGTGACTACAGCCCACTGCCTGCGGGCATTGATCTTGGCTTGCTGTATTACCAGCACGTCACACGTACCTCGGTCTATGCCAAGGGAGAAGAAGCTCCGGTCGACGCCGAGCTGACCACGGATATCAGTCTGTTGCGCTGGGTTCACTTTATCGAAATTGGCGGCATGATCGCGGACCCTCAAATCATCCTGCCTTTCGGCAAGGTCGACCTGGGCAAGCCTCTGGGCGGACTGGAAGCCAGCTCCGCCGAAGGCATCGGTGACCCAATTGTGGGTGGCACCCTGTGGGTGATGAATAACCCAACAACCAAACAGGCGTTAGGTGTGACCGCGCTGGTGTCTCTGCCATTGGGGAGTTACGACGCAGATCAGGGGCCGGTCAACGTGGGTGAAAACCGTTACAAGCTGATCACCCAGCTAGCCTGGGTGACACCGCTGAGCCAGTCGCTGTCACTGGATCTGATCGGTGAATACACCCGATTCGGTGACAACGACGACTTTCTCAGTCTGACCCGTGAGCAGGCCGACCAGTATGGCTTCCAGACTCATCTGAGCCGCCACCTGTCTGACCAGACCCGTCTGGCACTTTCCTACTTTCATGACTTTGGTGGAGAAACCACTGTCGCCGGTGTTAGTCAGGACGATGAGCTGGACAACAGCCGTTTGCAGCTTGGCGTCTCCCATTTCTTCGCTGCCGATAAACAGATCCTGCTGCAATACGGACAGGATCTGCATACCGAATCCGGCTTCCGTGAAGACAGCCGTCTCAATCTGCGCCTAGTGAAAGTGTTCTGAGGAAATCCCATGACTGATATAGCCATCAATCGACGCCGCTTCCTGCAAGTGGCCAGTGCTGTTGCCGCCGTCAGCTCGGCCCTGTCTGCCGTACCTTCCGTCGCCGGTATTCTCACCGCCGATAACAAAATGAATGCGCTGGAGCAGCAGGTGTTCCAGAAGATGCTGGATATTTCCCTGCCGACCAAAGGCAGCAGTCTTGTTGATCCAGCCAGCTTGCCGGTGATTCCAACCATTGAACAGGCGTTACTTGCCGGTATGGCTCCCCATATTCGCCAGGGCTTGCGCGGTGGCATTGTCTACTTCAACGACGGCCCAAAAGCTCAATACGGCAAAACCTTTGTTCAGCTCAGCGACGCCAAAGCGGCGGAGTTCGTCGATGCCTGGACCCGCTCCGAAGCAGTGCCTCACCGAGCTTTGGCGGTTGGGCTGAAGAAGCTCACCGTGCTGGCCTACTGGGCCATTCCCAACACCTGGGCACCACTCGGCTACGACGGCCCGGTGACGGAAAAGATGGGTGTGAAGAGTCTGGGCAATACCCCAGAGCCTCGTGATTAAGCGGCTGAGCAGGAGATAAATCCAATGAGCAAGAATCAATTGAACATCAAAACGGCCGCTGATATCGCACCGGGTGAACTGAATCTGAGCGTCGATGCTGTGGTGGTTGGGTCCGGCGCAGGCGGTGCGATTAACGCCTACGAATTGGCAAAAGCCGGCAAAAAAGTACTGGTGCTGGAAGCTGGCCCTTACGTGCCGTCAGACAAATTTACCGAGATGCTGGCGGTTGCCATGGGCACCCTGTACGCGGATGAAGGTGGCCAGGCCAATACCGCACAGGACATAACTGTGCTGCAGGGGCGCTGTGTCGGCGGCTCCACCGTGGTTAACGCGGCGCTGTGTTTCCGCACTCCCGAGCACTACCTGAAGATCTGGCGCGAGCAGTTCGGCCTCACCGAGCTGACTCAGGAACGCATGACCGGCTATTTCGAGAAGGTGGAGCGCAACCTCAACATTCAGCCTAACAAGGGTTATGAGACCAGCGCCGGTGCCGAGCTGATCAAGAAGGGTCTGAAGAAGCTCGATATTCCTGAAGGCAATGCCAAGCGCAATATTCGTGACTGCGTGTTGAGTGGTTTCTGCTTCTCTGGCTGCAAGAGCGACCGCAAACAGTCCATGCTGGTGACCTATCTACCCTGGGCCTGCAATCACGGTGCTGAGATTTTTGCCGACACCCGGGTGACGCAAGTTGTCGCCAAAAACGGTCAGGCCAAAGGCGTACTTGCCGAAGTGGTGGATCCCAAAACCGGTCAGGTCAAAACCCGCGTTAACGTCAGCGCGCCCTTGGTGGTGATGGCTGCAGGTCCGATTCAGACTCCAATCATTCTGCAGCAATCCGGGCTGGCGAACTCCAGCGGTCAGGTGGGCAAGAACTTCGCCTGTCATCCAACGCTGTCGGTCACCGCCATGTTCGATCAGAAGGTCGACGACTTCCACGGCGCTACGCACTCGCTCTACGTCGACACCAACATCCTGCCGGAAGAAGGCGGTTGGCTGCAGCTTAATGCGGTTCAGGAACCGGTCGAAGCCAGCTTCCAGGCCGAACCCGGTACCGGCAAGGCGTACGTTTCCTACATGGAGAAGTACCGCAACAGCATGCGTCTGATCACCCTGATTCACGACAAAAACGTCGGTGAAGTGAAGCTGGTGGATGGTGCCAAGCACATTGAATACAGCGTTGATGACGAAGACTTCGAGAACATGAAAAAGGGCCTCAAGCAGAACGCCCGTATTCTGTTCGCCGCCGGTGCCAGCTACCTGTATCTGCCGACCTACGATCGCACACTGATCGAAAGTCCGGAGCAGGTCGACTCTGTGATCGATGGCCTCAAGAACGGTGTTGCCAAATACCGCTACACCTCTTTCCACCCGCAGGGCACCTGCCGCATGGGTGCCGATCCGAAAACCAGCGTGGTCAGCCCCAGTGGTGAAACCCACGATGTGAAGAATCTGTATGTCGCCGACGCTAGCTTGCTGCCGACGTCCATCGGCTACAACCCTTCGGAAACCGTTTACGCGCTGGCGTCTTTTATCGCCGACAAGATTAACGGGCGTATTGCCTAGGGCCATTAACTAATCCGAGACGCTTGCAGGTAGGAGGTCGCTAGCGGCCGATGAATGTACTTGGACTATCGAAATTTAAGTTAATGACATGACCAGCAAAACCACGAATAAGAACAAAAGAGGAAGTGCTATGAACAATCTAACGGTTATTCAAAATGCCGAATGCCAATTCACCATGGACGCGCCCCATTCCGGCGAGGCTTACCAGATTACCGAAGTCGCCACCGGTGCCAGCCTGGGCCAGATCAACCTCAGCAGCGCCGATGAAGTAAATACCGCGCTGGCCGCGGCTCATGCCGCACAAGACGATTGGGCCGCAACGGATTTTGAAACCCGCGCCAATGTGATGCGCAAATTTGCCCAGTTGCTGGAACAGAATGCAGACCTGATTCATGCCTGGAACGCCCGCGAGTGTGGATCGATTTTGCCGAAATCCCAGTGGGAACTGAAAGCCTGTATTGATCAGGCTTACATGAGCGCCGACTTGGCCTTACAACCCAGCGGTGAGATTTTTCCTTCCACCATGCCCGGCCGAGACAACCGCTGGGTGCGGATGCCTGTCGGCGTGGTGGGGGTGATTTCACCGTGGAACTTCCCCATGCTGCTGAGCCTGCGTTCAGTGATGCCTGCCTTGGTCATGGGTAACGCGGTGGTGATGAAGCCAGA